>NZ_CP045423.1:760000-952500 GCF_009363855.1 Microvirga thermotolerans | reverse complement strand
TATCCCCCCTCTCGCCCGTTGCAGCAGGAGGTCCCGCATGAGCGTCGAACTCGATTCCCTCGTGGCCCTCGGGGTCGTGCTGGCCACCGCGACGACGGACGCGGCCTACGTGTTCTTCAATGCGGCCGTGGTGGCGCGACGGCGCGTGAGGGCCGCGAACTGGAGCGGCATCTGGTATCTGCTCTCCGCCTTCGCGGTCATCAGCTACACGGAACATGCGATTTACGTGCTGTTCGCAGCCTTCGGCTCCTGGATCGGAGCCTTCCTCTCCGTCACCTGGCTCGCGAGGTCGCCGAACCCCGCCGGGTGAAGGACTTCACCGCGGCATCAGCGGAAGTGCTTCGACAGTTTCAGGCCCTGCGCCTGATAGTTCGACCCTGCGCCGGAACCGTAGAGAACCCGGGGCCGCTCGGCCATGCGCTCATAGACGAGGCGGCCGACGATCTGGCCGTCCTCCAGGATGAAGGGCACGTCCCGCGAGCGCACCTCCAGCACCGCCCGCGCCCCCTCCCCTCCGGCGGGCGCATGGCCGAACCCAGGATCGAAGAAGCCGGCGTAATGAACCCGGAACTCCCCCACGAGCGGGTCGAACGGAACCATCTCGGCCGCATAGTCCGGCGGCACGTGCACCGCCTCCTTGGAGGCGAGGATATAGAACTGTCCGGGATCGAGGATGAGGGTGCGGCTGGCATCCGCGTAGAGAGGTTCCCAGAAATCCGAGATTCGGCAGGATCCCGGCCTGTCCACGTCGACGAGGCCCGTATGGCGCTTGGCGCGGTAGCCGATGAGGCCATCCGAGTTGAAGCCGGACAGGTCGACGCTCACCGCGACTCCATCCTGAATGGAGGGCTCCGCCGAGGTCACGATGCGCTCCCGCTCGTGGAGCGCGTGAAGCTCCGCATCGTTCAGGCGCACCTCGCCCTTGCGCAGGCGCAGCTGCGACAGGCGCGTGCCCGTCCGCACCAGCACGGGAAAGGTGCGGGGGGAGATCTCCGCATAGAGCGGCCCCCCGTAGCCGGCCCCGATGGTGTCGAATTCCTGTCCCCGGTCGGTGATGACCCGGGTGAACACGTCGATCCGGCCCGTCGAGCTCTTCGGGTTGGCCGCCGCCGAGAGGTCGGAAGGCAGCGCGAGGCTCTCCTGGAGTTCGGCGATGTAGACGCTGCCGGTCTCCAGGATGGCGCCGGCGCCCAGGTCGATCTCATGGAAGCTCAGCTGGGCGAGGCGGTCCCGGACCGTATGGTGCGGGCCCGGCAGGAAGCTCGCCCGAACCCGGTAGGCCCGCCGCCCGAGCCGCAGGTCCAGGCTCGCCGGCTGGACCTGGTCCGGAGCGAAGGGCGCTTCCGGCCTGATCGCCCCCTCCTCCGCCAGTCGCACGATGGTTTCGGCCGATTGGATCCCGTCCCGCAACGCAACCATGTCTTTCCCGACGGGCTTCGGCCCACTCCCCTGGTGAAACGTCGCTTTATCTCTAGAGCATGGAGCGCAGAAGTGGGAACCGGTTTTGCGCAAAAAGATGCGCTAAGTCAAAACTTGAGGCACCGGGCGCGAACGCAAATTCACAGCCGGTACCTTTAGGGGCGGCGTGAGGGCCCTCAGGGCGGATTGACGATCCGGCAACCGCGCTCGCGGATGTGGGCCCGCGATGCCGGGGGTGCGCCGGTCGCCCTGGGGCATCCCTGTCTCCCCTCGATTGACGAGGACCCAAGCCCGCCTTACCACGTCTCCAGGGCCGCCTTCCATCGTTCCCGCGGCGGCGCTCTCGAGGGAGTACCATGTACAAGGCTGTCACACGCGGCATCAGCATCACCGTGACACCCCGCTACATGCCGGAAGAGTCGTCCCCTGCCGACAACCGCTATTTCTTCGCCTATACGGTGGAGATCATCAACACCGGCCTCGAGCGGGTGCAACTGCGCGCCCGCTACTGGAAGATCGTCGACGAGCGCGGGCAGACGCAGGAGGTCCGCGGAGCCGGCGTGGTGGGCGAGCAGCCCGTCCTCGGCCCCGGGGAGAGCTACAGCTACACCAGCGGCTGCCCGCTGACGACGCCGAGCGGCACCATGCAGGGCTGCTATGTGATGGAAACGAGCAGCGGCGAAACCTTCAACGCCGAAATCCCTGCCTTCTCACTCGACAGCCCGCACACGAAACGCGTGGTCCACTGAGGTTTGCATGTCCCCCAAAGGTCAGCGGCTGACGCCGCTCGAAATGCTCGCGAAGCTCGTCTCGTTCGATACGGAGAGCTCCAAGTCCAACCTGCCGCTCATCGAATTCGTCGAGGACTACCTGCGGAGCTGGGACGTGCCCTTCGTGCGCGTGCCGAACGCGGCGGGCGACAAGGCCGCGCTCTATGCGACCGTCGGGCCCAGCGACAGGAGCGGCATCGTGCTCTCGGGCCACACCGACGTCGTGCCGGTGACGGGCCAGGCCTGGACGTCGGATCCCTTCGCACTCCGGGTCGAGAACGGGCGCGCCTACGGGCGCGGCGCGGTCGACATGAAGGCCTTCGATGCGCTGGCGCTCGCCCTCGTGCCGGATTTCCTGGCCGCGAACCTGAAGACCCCGATCAACATCATGCTGTCCTACGACGAGGAGACGACCTGTCTCGGCGTGGTGGACACCATCCGCCGCATGGGGCGCGAGCTGCCGCTCCCCAAGGCCGCCATCATCGGCGAGCCCACGTCGATGGAGGTGGTCGACGCGCACAAGAGCGTCGTGACCTTCGTGACCACGGTGCATGGGTTCGAGGCCCATTCCTCCAAGCCCTACCTCGGCGCCAGCGCCGTGATGGCAGCGGCCGAGCTGATCTGCGAGCTCAACCGGATTGCCGACGAGATGATGGAGCGCGGCGATCCGAGCGGGCGTTTCGACCCGCCCTACACCACCGTGCATGTGGGCGTCGTCGCGGGCGGCACGGCCCGCAACATCATGGCCAAGACATGCACTTTCCACTGGGAGTTCCGCGGCCTTCCGAGCCTCGACCCGCGGGAGATTCCCGACCGGCTCGACCGCTTCGCCCGCGAGGTCGTGCTCGAGCGGATGAACCGCTTCGGCGAGTTCGGGCGGATCGAGACGCAGCTGGAGGTCGCCGTTCCGGGGCTCGCGCCCGATCCGGGCTCGCCGGCGGAGTCCCTCGCGCTCCGCCTCGTGGGGAAGAACCGGACCCAGACCGTTCCCTTCGGCACGGAAGCGGGACATTTCCAGGCGGCCGGCATCCCGACCGTCGTCTGCGGCCCGGGCTCCATCGATCAGGCGCACCAGCCGGACGAGTACATCACGTTGGAGCAGCTTGCCGCGGGCGAGGCCTTCATGCGCCGCCTCGCCGCAGCATGTGCGGAAGCCTGAGCGGCGCCCGGAGGCTCAGGTCTCGGCCTTTGCGACTTCGGCCTCCACCTCCGCGGGATCGAGGTCGTAGAAGCGCGAGCAGAACTCGCACGTGATGCCGATGCGCCCGTTGTCGCCGACCATGTCGCGACGGTCCTGCGGGGAGAAGCGGCGCATCATCGACATGATGCGGCCCTCGGAGCAGCGGCATTCCTCGTGCACCTTCTGCCCCTCGAAGACGCGCACGCCGCGCTCGTGGAACAGGCGGTAGAGCAGCCGCTCGCTCGAAACCGCCGGATCGATCAGCTCGTGATCCTCCACGGTCTCGAGGAGTGCCTTCGCCTCGACCCAGGCATCGTCCTCGCGGGGGGCGGAGAGGTTCTCCGAAGGATGGCCCTCCGGGATATCGCCCGGCGAGAGATCGGCCTGTCGCATCCGCTCGGGCGAGCTCGGCAGGAACTGGATCATCAGTCCGCCGGCGCGGTAGGTGTGGCGCCCGTCCTCGAACTGCTCGGCAACCGCGAGGCGCACGCGGGTCGGGATCTGCTCGGACTGGCGGAAATACTGGTGCGCCGCCTCCTCGAAGCCCTGCCCCTCGAGAGCGACCACGCCCTGGTAGCGGTTGCGGTCCGGGCCCTGGTCGATGGTCATGGCGAGATAGCCGGAGCCGAGGAGATCGCCGGTCCGCGCCGCGGTCGCGCCGAGCGCCTCGATGCGCTCCTTGTCGAAGCGCGCGGTCGCCCGCAGGCGGTCCGGCGCGTCGAAGTCCACCACCACCATCTCGATGGGGCCGTCCGACTTGGTCTGGAGCTGGAAGCGCCCCTGGAACTTGAGGGACGAGCCGAGCATCACCGTCAGCGCCGCCGCCTCGCCGATGACGCGGGCCACCGCATCCGGATAGCCGTGACGCATGAGGATGGTGTCGATGGAAGGCCCGAGCCGGACGATCCGGCCGCGCACGTCGAGCGGCTCGACCGCGAACGGCAGGACGACGTCGTCGGCGCCTTCGAAGGATGCGGCCGTCATTCGCCGGCCGCTCCCAGGCACCAGGCCAGAATGCCCTTCTGGGCGTGAAGCCTGTTCTCCGCCTCGTCGAAGACCACCGACTGCGGCCCGTCCATGACCTCGTCGGTCACTTCCTCGCCCCGGTGGGCCGGCAGGCAGTGCATGAAGATCGCGTCCTTGGCGGCGACGCTGATGAGCTTGGCGTTGACCTGATAGGGCTTGAGGAGGTTGTGGCGGCGGAACTCGTCCTCGTCGCCCATGGAGACCCAGCAATCGGTGACGATCGCGTCGGCGCCCTCCGCGGCCTCGAATGCGTCGGTGGTGACCACGATGTCCGCTCCTTCGCTCTTCGCCCATGTCAAAAGCTCCGGGCGGGGCGCAAGTTCCGGCGGCGAGGCGATCCGCAGCGTGAATTCGAGCCGCGCGGCCGCATGCACCCAGGAGGCGAGCACATTGTTGGCATCGCCCGACCAGGCGATCGTCCTGCCCTTGATGGATCCGCGATGCTCCTCGAACGTCATCACGTCCGCCATGATTTGGCAGGGATGCGTCATCTTCGTGAGGCCGTTGATGACGGGGATCGAGGCGTTCTGCGCCAGCTCCGTCACCATGGCATGGTCGAGGGTGCGGATCATGATGGCGTCCACGTAGCGGGACAGGACGCGGGCCGTGTCGGCGATGGTCTCGCCGCGGCCGAGCTGCATCTCCTTGCCGGTCAGCATCAGGGTCTCGCCCCCCAGTTCGCGCATGCCCACGTCGAACGAGACGCGGGTGCGGGTGGAGGGCTTGTCGAACACCATGGCGAGGACCTTGCCCTCGAGGGGGCGTTCCTTGGCCCGCTCGCCGCGGCGGCGCTTCGCCTTCAGGGCGGAGCCGATCTTCAGGACGTGACGGATCTCGGCGCCGGACAGGTCGCACAGGTCGAGAAAGTGACGGGGTTTCATTCGGCGGCTCCCTGCCGGGCGACCCGGTCCAGCTCGGCTTCGATGTCGGTGCAGGCGGCATCCAGGCGCTTCATGGCCTCTGCGATGTCGGCCTCCGTGACGATCAGGGGCGGCAGGAGGCGGGCGACGTTGTCGCCGGCGCCGATCAGGATGATCCTGTTCCTGCGGGCGGCGGCGATGAATTCCGTGTTGGGAACGTGCGTGCGCAGGCCCATCATCAGGCCCTGCCCGCGCACCTCGGAGATGACGCCGGGATGGCGGTCCATCAGCTCGGCGAGGCGCTGCTTCAGGAGCAGGCCCATGCGCTCCACCCGCTCCAGGAATCCCGGCTCCAGGATGACGTCGAGCACCGCGTTGCCGACCGCCATGGCGAGCGGGTTGCCGCCGAAGGTGGTGCCGTGGGTCCCGACGGTCATTCCCTGAGCGGCCTCGGCCGTGGCGAGGCAGGCCCCGAGAGGGAAGCCGCCCCCGATGCCTTTCGCGACCGACATGATGTCCGGGGTCACCCCGGTCCATTCATAGGCGAAGAGCCTGCCGGTCCGGCCCACGCCGGTCTGGATCTCGTCGAAGATCAGCAGGAGGCCATGGGCGTCGGCGATGTCGCGCAGGGCGCGGATGAAGGCGTTGGGCGCCAGGCGGATGCCGCCCTCGCCCTGGATCGGCTCGATCATGAGCGCCGCCGTCTCGGGGCCGATCGCGGACTTGAGGGCGTCGAGGTCCCCGAAAGGCACCTGATCGAAGCCCTCCACCTTCGGCCCGAACCCTTCCAGGTACTTGGCCTGCCCGCCCGCCGCGATGGTGGCGAGGGTCCGGCCGTGGAAGGCGCCCTCGAAGGTGACGATGCGGAACCGCTCCGGATGCCCTTTCGCCGAATGGTACTTGCGGGCCATCTTGATGGCGGCCTCGTTGGCCTCGGCCCCGGAATTGGAGAAGAAGACCACGTCCGCGAAGGTGTTCTCCACGAGCCGGCGGGCGAGGCGCTCGCCCTCCGGGATCTGGAACAGGTTCGAGGTATGCCACAGCTTGGCCGCCTGGTCGGTCAAAGCCTTGACCAGGTGGGGATGGGCGTGCCCGAGGGCGTTCACGGCGATCCCGGCCCCGAAATCGAGATATCGCTCGCCGTCTCGGCCGAAGAGCCAGGGGCCCTCCCCCTTTTCGAAGGATATATCGGCACGTGCGTAGGTCGGCAGCAATGGCGACGTCACGGGGTCGTTCTCCGCTTGGAAGGCCAGGGGACCATAAGGTCGCACCTGGGCCGGAAAAAGAAAGCGCCGCCCCCACGGGGACGGCAGCTCGGAAATTCTAATGAGCCGCGAGACCCTGTCAATTCAAGAGAAATGAAGTCACCCATCACGGCGGGCCGGGGCCGAAACGAGTTCCCTGGGGAAAACGGCAGGGCCTGTCCGGGGACTCTTGCGCCCGAGTCCAGGCATCTAGTAACTTCGAGGCCGTCGAACACGCATTCGAGCGGCGGCCCTCACCTCTCAGGAGAGATCCTCACAACGCGGTCGGACCTTCCATTCTGTCCGCGAAGCATGAGGGATTCGGTCCTGGGAAGAGCCGCCCCGATGGAGGCCTTATAAAAATGACAGATGCGGGTGCAACCTGGACCGACGAAAGGGTCGAGCTTCTCAAGAAGCTCTGGGCCGACGGCTTGAGCGCGAGCCAGATCGCGGCCGAGCTGGGCAACGTGACCCGGAACGCGGTGATCGGGAAGGTCCATCGCCTTGGCCTGTCCGGGCGGGCCAAGGACAAGGCGGCCGCCCCGGCCGCCCAGCGCCCCCGCAAGGCGGCCCGCGCACCCAGCGCCCCTGCCCCTATTGCGCCGCAAACCCGGAACAATGTGGTGATCGCTCCCATTTCCCGTCCGCCTGTGGCGGAAGAGGAGCCGGAAACCATGCCTGTGGACGATGTGGCGATCCCGATGTCCGAGCGCGTGACCATCATGGACCTTCGGGAGTCCATGTGCCGCTGGCCCATGGGCGACCCGACGAAGCCGGAATTCCGCTTCTGCGGGGCGCGTTCGGTGACCGGCCTGCCCTACTGCTCGCACCATGCCCGCGTCGCCTACCAGCCGGTCGCGGACCGCAAGCGCGAGCGCAAGCTGGCGCGCGCGTGACCGGCATCGCCCACCCGACCCTCGAGGCAGGCTTCGCGCCTGCCTTTTTCATGTCCGCAGAGGGTCCGTTCGCAGGATCGGGCCCTGTCTTCCCCTCGGAGGCTCCCCCTCGGAGAGGCGGCCCGGAAGCGCAGTCGGCCGCGTGCCGCTTCAGCCCTGCCCGTCCCTGGCGAAAGTCTCGTCGAAGGAGTAGCCGGTGCCGCGCACGGTCCTGATCGGGTCGGGCCTGTCCGGCATCCGGATCGCCTTGCGCAGGCGCCCCACATGCACGTCGACGGTGCGCTCGTCGATATAGACGTCATGTCCCCAGACCGCGTTGAGCAGGTGCTCGCGGGTGAAGACGCGTCCCGGACTCGTCATCAGGAATTCTAGGAGGCGGAACTCGGTCGGGCCGAGATGCAGCTCCTTGCCGGCGCGGCGCACCCGGTGGGTCTCGCGGTCGAGCTCCACGTCGCCCGCCGTGAGCAGCGTCGCGATGTGGGCCGGCTTCGCCCGGCGCAGGAGCGCGCGGACCCGCGCCAGAAGCTCCGGGACCGAGAACGGCTTGACGATGTAGTCGTCGGCGCCGGTGGACAGCCCCCGAATCCTGTCGCCTTCCTCGCCCCGCGCCGTGAGCATGATGATCGGCATGCGCTCGGTCTCGGGCCTGATGCGGATGCGGCGGCAGAGCTCGATCCCGGACAGGCCGGGCAGCATCCAGTCGAGGAGCACCAGGTCGGGCACCTGCTCGCGCAGGCGGACCTCCGCCTCGTCGCCCCGTCCGACGCAGTCGACCTCGTAGCCCTCCGCCTCGAGATTGTAGCGCAGGAGGAGCGTCAGGGGCTCCTCGTCCTCGACGATCAGAACGCGCGGCCCCATGCCTCAGGCTCCGGCCTTGGTGAGGTCGATGGAACGGTCGTTCTTCGGGCGGTCGATGGCGAGGGTCTCGCCGGTCACGAGATAATAGACCGTCTCGGCGATGTTGGTGGTGTGGTCCCCGATGCGCTCGATGTTCTTGGCACAGAACAGGAGGTGCGTGCAGAACGAAATGTTGCGGGGATCTTCCATCATGTAGGTGAGAAGCTCGCGGAACAGGGACGTGTAGAGCGCGTCGATGGCGCCGTCCCGCTGCCAGACGTCGAGGGCGCGGACGGTGTCCTGCTGCGCATAGGCATCGAGCACGTCCTTGAGCTGCCCCAGAACGAGGTCGCTCATGTGCTGGACGCCCGCCACGATCTTCTGGGCCTGGAACTCGCCGCCGATGGCGAGGGCGCGCTTGGCGATGTTCTTCGCGAGATCGCCGATGCGCTCCACATCTCCCGAGACGCGGATGGCGGAAATGGTCTCGCGCAGGTCGACCGCCAGGGGCTGGCGGCGGGCGATGGTGAGAATCGCGCTCTCCTCCACCTCGCGCTGCAGCAGGTCGAGGCGGCTGTCGGACGAGATCACGGACTGCGCCAGGGGCATGTCGCTGCGCACGAGCGCAGCGACGGCATCCACCAGCATCTTCTCCGCGATGCCGCCCATCTCCGATATCCGGCGCCGGAGGCTCTGCAGGTCCTCGTCGTACGAACGGACGATGTGCTCCGCCATGGAAGGATCTCCCTGAAGCGCTCCGGTCAGCCGAAGCGGCCCGTGATGTAGTCCTGAGTCTGTTTCTTGTTCGGCGTCATGAACATCTTGCTCGTGGGGCCGAACTCGATCAGCTCGCCGAGATACATGAACGCGGTGAACTGCGAGATGCGCGCCGCCTGCTGCATGTTGTGCGTGACGATGACGATGGTGAACTCCGCGCGCAGCTGCTCGATGAGCTCCTCGATCTTACCGGTCGAGATGGGATCGAGGGCGGAGGTCGGCTCGTCGAGAAGGATCACCTCCGGCCGCTGCGCGATGGTGCGGGCGATGCACAGGCGCTGCTGCTGACCGCCGGAAAGGCCCGTCCCCGATTGGCGCAGCTTGTCCTTCACCTCGTCCCAAAGGGCTGCCTTGCGCAGGGCCTCCTCGACGCGGTCGTCGAGATCGGCCCGGGACAGCCGCTCGTAGAGCCGGATGCCGAAGGCGATGTTGTCGTAGATCGACATGGGAAACGGAGTCGGCTTCTGGAACACCATGCCGACCCGGGCGCGAAGTTCGTTCACGTCCACGGAGGGCGACAGCACGTTCTGGCCGTCGAGCAGGATCTCCCCCTCGGCGCGCTGGTCGGGATAGAGGCTGTAGATGCGGTTGAAGGTGCGCAGGAGCGTTGACTTGCCGCAGCCCGAGGGTCCGATGAGCGCCGTGACCTGCCGGTCGTAGAAGTCGAGGGAGATGCTCTTCAGGCTGCGGAAGTCGCCATAGAAGAAGTCGAGACCGCGCACGGAAATGCGCACGGGAGCGGTCGCATCGGCCGCAGCGGCATTCCCGATGGCGCTGCTCGCAGTGACGGCGATCGATGTCATCGGACGTGGTCCTTCTTCAGCAGCAGGCGCGCCGCGATCGACAGCGCCAGGATCGAGAGCGTGATGACCAGGGCCCCGGCCCATGCCAGGGAGCGCCAGTTCTCGTAAGGCGCCAGGGCGAACTGGTAGATCATCACCGGCAGGTTGGAGACGCCGCCCATGAGGTTCGGGCTGAACCAGAAATTGTTGTTGAGCGCGGTGAAGAGGAGCGGCGCGGTCTCACCAGCGATGCGGGCGGTGGCGAGGAGGATGCCCGTTACCATGCCGGCGCGCGCCGCGCGCCAGCTGATGCGGACGATCACGGTCGACATGGGCGCGCCGAGCGCCGCCCCCGCTTCGCGCAGGGATCCGGGGACGAGGCGCAGCATGTCCTCGGTGGTGCGCACGATGACCGGAACCGCGATGATGGCGAGCGCCACGCCGCCGGCCCAGCCGGAATAGCCGCCGAGCGGCGGCACCATGAGCGTGTAGACGAAGAGGCCGATGAGGATGCTGGGCGCGGCGAGCAGGATGTCGTTCACGAAGCGGATCGCCTCGGCGAGCTTCGAGCCCCTGCCGTACTCTGCGAGATAGGTTCCCGCCAGCACGCCGACCGGGGTCGCCACCGCGATGCCGAGCAGGGTCAGGATGAAGCTGCCGACGATGGCGTTGGCGATGCCTCCGCCTTCGGTCCCGGGTCCGGGCGTCACCTGCGTGAAGACGTCGAGGGACAGCGCGCTGCCGCCCTCCCAGATGAGCATCAGGAGGATCCACCCGAGCACGAAGGCGCCGAGGGCCGTGAAGACCGTGCAGACGATCTTGAGGGTCCGGTCCGCGATCCGGCGACCCGGGCGAACGCGCCCCCAGGCGGGACCCGTCGTCATGGGAACGGTGCGGGAAGCCTCGTTCATCATCTGCCCTTTCACCGTGTGCGCATCCGCGCGATCAGCAGGCGCGCGAGAACGAGAACCGTGAACGTGACGAGAAAGAGAATGCAGCCGAGGGCCAGAAGCGCATTGAAATGCAGGTCCGACGCCTCGTTGAACTCGTTGGCGATCCGGGAGGCGATGGTCGAGCTCGGATCGAAGAGGGACAGGGAGAGCCGGTTGGCGTTGCCGATCACGAAGGTCACCGCCATGGTCTCGCCCAGGGCCCGCCCGAGGCCGAGCATGATCGCGCCGATGATGCTCACCCCCGCCTGGGGCAGAAGCACGTGGCGCACGACCTCCCAGGTCGTGCAGCCGATGCCGTAGGCGCTCTCGCGCAGGATGGTCGGGATCTGGTCGAGGATGTCGCGGGTGATCGAGGCGATGAAGGGAATGATCATGATCGCCAGGATGATCCCCGCCGTCAGCAGGCCGACGCCGGAGGGCACGCGGGCGTAGAGAACCGTTCCGAGGATCGGCATGCCCTCCACGAGCGACGACACGGGCATCTGCACGTAGCGCGCGAAGAGCGGGGCGAAGACGAACAGGCCCCACATGCCGTAGATGATGCTCGGCACAGCGGCGAGGAGCTCGACCGTGGTGGAGACCGGCCGCTTGAGCCACGGCGGGCAGAGCTGGGTCAGGAAGATGGCGATGCCGATGGAGATCGGGACGCCGATGACGAGGGCGATGAGCGCCGAGGTCAGGGTGCCGGCGATCGCCACCCAGGCCCCGAACTCCTCCTTGCCCACGTTCCAGACGCTCGACGTGACGAAGCCGAACCCGAACTCCCGGAAGGCCGGCCAGCCGCCATACACCATGGAGCCCAGGATTCCGGCAAGGACGAGGAGGACGAGCACCGCCGAGGCGCAGCTCGCCCAGCGGAACACCGGATCGAAGGTCGTCTTGGGGGTGCGGCGGATCGTCTGCATGGTCGAAGTGGATATCCGTTCAGACAAGGCAGCCATCCGCCGTACTCCGTTTTCGAGAGAGTGTCAGCCGGTTACTGCTTGTAGACGGGCTGGCCGGACGGGTCCTTGATCTCCTTGGCCCAGGCCGATTCGATCATCGCGACCACGTTGTCGGGAAGCGGGACGTAGTCCAGGTCGCTGGCGAGCTTGTCGCCGTTCTTGTAGGCCCAGGCGAAGAACTTGAGCACCTCGGCCGTCTGCTCCGGCTTCGCCGGGGCCTTGTGGACCAGGATGAAGGTCGGAGCCGTGATCGGCCAGGCCTCGTCGCCGGCCTGATCGGTGAGCGAGATGCCGAAGCCGGGCGCCGCGTTCCAGTCGGCGTTGGCGGCCGCGGCCTGGAAGGACTTGTCGCTCGGCACCGGGAACTTGCCGGCCTTGTTCTGCAGCAGGACGTAGGGGATGTTGTTCTGCTTGGCGTAGGCGTACTCGACGTAGCCGATCGCGTTCGGAACCTGCTTGACGGTGGCGGCCACGCCCTCGTTGCCCTTGCCGCCCTGTCCGACGGGCCAGTTCACCGCCGCATTCGCGCCGAGATCGGCCTTCCAGGCCTCGGAGACCTGCGACAGATAGGTGGTGAAGACGTTGGTCGTTCCCGAGGCGTCCGAACGGTAGACCGGGGTGATCGGGGCGTCGGGCAGCTTCACGCCCTCGTTGAGCTTGGCGATCCGGGCGTCGCTCCACTTCGCGATCTTGCCCTGGAAGATGTCGGCCAGGATCTCGCCGGTGAGCTTCAGCTGCCCGGGGCCGACCCCGGCGATGTTCACCACGGGCACGACGCCGCCCATGACGGTGGGGAACTGGAGAAGGCCGTGCTTGTCCAGGTCCGCGCCCTTCAGGGGAGCGTCGGTGGCGCCGAAATCGACGGTCTTCGCCTGGATCTGCTTGATGCCGCCGCCGGAGCCGATGGACTGGTAGTTGAGGCCGTTTCCGGTTTCCTTCTTATAGGCTTCCGCCCATTTGGCATAAACCGGGAACGGGAAAGTCGCGCCCGCGCCGGTGATGTCGGCGGCGGCTGCCGGCGTCGTGAGGATCGAGGCGGCAAGGCCGGCCGCGAAGGCGAAGGACAGGAACTTCACGAGACGTCTCCATGTTCATACAAGCGCGGCCGTTTGCGCGGGGCAAACCGGGCCGCGCCGAACTGCTATGGCCTCCCGGTAACGGGTCTAAGACAATTGGATGACACTAACGTGACAACGCCCACCCCCCCTCCTAGATGCACCGGAAGGGCACAGGAGTTCCCACGAGGGCAGGAGGGCCCTATGGTCGGCCGGACGGACAGCGGGCGTGCACCAGCGACGCTGTTCAACGGATGGGGCAGCGCATTCTGACATGACGCTTCAGGTGAACCAGTCGTCGAAGGAAGCGGGGAACCCGACGCCTCGCCCCTTTCCCGCCGGCGGAGGGGAGACGGGCGCCCTGATCCGGGCCTTCGACTGGTCGCGGACGAGCCTCGGCCCGACGGAATCCTGGCCGCAGAGCCTGAAAACCGCCCTCGACCTCGTTCTCCAGTCCCCGGTCCCCATGGTCATGCTCTGGGGGCCCGAGGGCATCATGCTCTACAACGACCCGTATTCCGTCTTCGCGGGCCGCCGGCATCCGAGGGCCCTGGGCGCCCCGGTCCTCGAAGGCTGGCCGGAGGTGGCCGACTTCAACCGCCGGGTCATGGAGGTCGGCCTCGGCGGGGGAACCCTCTCCTTCCAGGACCAGCATCTGATCCTGTACCGGAATGGCGTCCCCGAAGACGTATGGATGGACCTGAACTACAGTCCGATCCTCGACGAGAACCACCGTCCGGCGGGCGTCCTGGCGGTGGTGGTCGAAACCACGGAGCGCGTGAGGGCGCAGCGGGATCTCGAACGGAGGGACGAGCAGCTTCGCCTTGCCCAGGAGGCAGGCGGAATCGGCATGTTCGACCTCGACATCGCCACCGACGTCCTGACCGTCACCCCGGAGTTCTGCCGCATCTATGGCCTTCCGCCGCAGGAAGCCTCTCCCGCGGAAACCGTCCAGCGCCTCGTCCTGCCGGACGACAGGACGGTCGCGTCATCGCCCAGGACGAGAGCGGACGGCACCGCGAGGACGGCCGTGGAATACCGCATCGCCCGTTCCGACACGGGCGAGGTGCGCTGGATCAGCCGCAAGGCGAAGTTCGTGTACGACGAAGCGGGCCGGCCGGCCCGCTTCATCGGCGCCGTGCAGGACGTGACCGACCGCAAGCAGGCGGAGGAAGCGCTCCGGATCAGCCAGGAGCGCCTCCTCTATGCCCTCGGCGCGGCGGGAATGGTCGGCACATGGGACTGGCACATCCCGTCCGACACGATCTATGCGGACGCGAAGTTCGCGGAGATGTTCTCGGTCGACCCGGATCTGGCCGCCCCGGGCACGAACCGGGCGGCATTCAAGAGCCGGATTCACCCGGAGGACCGGCAGCGGGTGGACGAGGCGACCCAGCGCGCCATCGAAACGGGGGAGAAATTCTCCGAGGAGTATCGCCTCCCCATGCAGGACGGGACCCTGCGCTGGGTCCTGGCGCAGGGCGAGTGCCTTTACGATGGGGAAGGAAAACCCCTGCGCTTCCCGGGGGCGGTGGTGGACGTCACCGACAGGAAGCGCTCGGAGGAGGCGCTCAGGGAAAGCGAGGCGCGGTTCCGCCTGATGGCCAACAGCGCGCCGGTGCTGATCTGGGCGACGGACGCGCAAGGAGAGCCCGTCTTCGTCAACAGGCGCCATCACAGGGAGCTCGGCCTCACCCTGGAGGGGATCAGGAGGGGCGAATGGCGCAGGGTCGTCTACAGGGAGGACGCGGATTCCTTCCGCGATGCCTTTGTGCACGCCCTCTCGACCGGCTCTCCGTTCCATGCGGAGGTGAGGGTCTGGGATCGGCGTGGCCGCCTTCGCTGGCTGCGCTGCGAAGGCGTTCCGCGGCGCGACAGCGAAGGCCGGTTCCTCGGCTATGTGGGTTGCAACGTCGACATCACCGAGGCGCGCCACGCCGCCGATGCCCTGGAGGCGCAGGTCGAACAGCGGACGCGGGAGCTCAATTCCATCTGGCGCGTCTCGCGCGACCTCTTCTGCATCTGCGGCTTCGACGGCTATTACCAGAGCGTCAACCCGGCCTGGACGGAGGCCCTCGGATACCAGGCGCATGAGCTGATCGGCCGTCAGTGTCTCGAACTGGTCCACCCGGAGGACGTCCCGAGGGCCGAGAGGGAGTTCGAGCGGCTTCGAAGCACCGACATGGTGGAAACGGACCTCCGGGTCCGCGCGCGCGACGGCAGCTATCGCTGGTACAACTGGACGAGCGTCGCGGAAGGCGACGTGTTCTACGCCGCCGGGCGCGACGTCACGGCGCGCAAGGAGCTGGAGGAGCAGCTCCGGCAGAGCCAGAAGATGGAAGCCATCGGCCAGCTCACCGGCGGCATCGCGCACGACTTCAACAATCTCCTGACCGGCATCATCGGCTCGCTGGAGCTGCTCCAGGCCCGGATCGCCCAAGGCCGCTACGAGAAGGTCGCGCGCTATGCCGAGGGGGCCATCGCCGCCGCAGGCAAGGCCGCCGCTCTGACCCACCGCCTCCTGGCCTTCGCCCGCCGCCAGCCGCTCGATCCGCGTCCGGTGAACGTCAATCAGCTCGTGGCGTCCATGGAGGACCTCATCCGCCGCACCACGGGCGAGGCCATCCGCGTCGAATTCGAAACGCAGCCCGACCTATGGTGGACGCGCTGCGACCCCAATCAGCTGGAGAACGCCCTCCTCAACCTGGTCATCAACGCGCGCGACGCCATGCCGGACGGCGGCAGGCTCACCATCGCCACATCGAACGTGGAGCTCGGCGAGCGCGAGCTGGCTGCGCAGGGAGACGCCGCGCCCGGCCAATACGTGGTGCTGCGCGTCACCGATACCGGCGTCGGCATGGCACCCGACGTGCGGGACCGCGCCTTCGATCCCTTCTTCACCACCAAGCCCCTCGGCCAGGGAACGGGGCTCGGCCTGTCCATGATCTATGGCTTCGCCAAGCAGTCGGAGGGCCATGTCCGGATCCACTCGGAGGTCGGCGAGGGAACGACCGTGAGGATCTACCTCCCCCGCCATGACGGCCACGTGGAGGAGGAGTCTCCCTCGGGCACGGCCGAGGCGCCCCGAAGCGGTACCGGGGAGGTCGTGCTCGTGGTGGAGGACGATCCGACCGTCCGCAGCCTGATCGTCGAGGTCCTCGCGGAGCTCGGATACGAGGCCCTTCAGGCTCACGACGGCCCGTCCGGGCTGCGGTGCCTGGAATCCGACCGCCACATCGACCTTCTCGTCACCGACGTGGGGCTGCCAGGCCTGAACGGCCGCCAACTGGCGGATGCGGCGCGGCAGAAGCGGCCGGGCCTCAAGATCCTGTTCATCACGGGCTATGCGGAAAGCGCGGCGCTCGCCTCGGGGTTTCTCGATCCCGGCATGGAGATGATCACGAAACCCTTTGCCGTCGAGAACCTCGCGGAACGCATCCGCGGCATGATCGAGCTTGCCCCGGAGCTGGAATAGCGGTTTGGGAGAGAGACCCGTTTCCGCTCCTCCGGACAGCCCTATTCGCCGGCCGGCAGCGTGACCGTGAAGCGGGCTCCCCGCCCCGGCTCGCTTGCGATGTCGAGGCGGCCGCGATGGCGGTTGACGATGTGCTTCACGATGGCGAGGCCGAGGCCGGTTCCGCCCTTCTCGCGGCTCTGCGCGACGTCGACCCGATAGAAGCGCTCCGTCAGGCGCGGCAGGTGCTCGGGCGCGATGCCCGGCCCGTAATCCTGCACGGCGAGCACCGCCTGCGGCCTGCCGTCGGGCCCCTCCGCACAGGCAAGTTCCACGTCGACCCTGCCTCCGCTCTCGCCATACTTGACCGCGTTCTCGATCAGGTTCTCGAGGACGCGCAGAAGCTCGTCGCGGTCACCCTGCGCCGTCAGCGGCCGGTCCGGCAGGCGCAGCTCGATCGCCGTGCCGCGCTCGTGCGCGAGCGGCGCGAGCATTTCGACCATGTGCGCGGCGAGCGCCTTGAGATCGACCTGCTCCGTCGGAGGCACGTGCGCGCGCATCTCGATCCGCGAGAGGGACAGGAGATCGTCGATCAGTCTCTTCATGCGCTGGGCCTGCACCCGCATGATCTCGAGAAAGCGCTCGCGCGCGGCGGCGTCGTTGCGGGCCGGGCCCTGCAGCGTCTCGATGAAGCCGAGGAGGGAAGCGAGCGGCGTGCGCAGCTCGTGGCTGGCATTGGCGACGAAATCGGCGCGCATGGCCTCGAGACGGCGGGTCGAAGTGAGGTCGCGGAAGAAGAGGACGATGCCGGAGCGGCCGCCGAGATCCGAGGGGTTGCCGCGGAGCCGCCCGATCTGGACCTCGAAGGTCCGTTCGGTCGGAACGCGCTCGGCATATTCGACCTTGAGCGGCCCCTCCCCGCCCAGGACCGCATCGATGCCGTCCAGGACGTCCGGGCTGCGCAGGGCGAAGGAAAGCGGGTGGTCCGTCTTGAGGCCGGGCAGCAGCGCCCGCGCGGCCTCGTTCGCCTCGACCACGAGCGAGCGCTGGTCGACCAGGATCACCGGATCGGGGATGTGGGCCAGGATCGCCTCCGCGATGCCGGAGCGGCGGGCCTCCTGCGTCCGGACGCGCTCGCGGCTCCGCACGGTCCGGGCCCTTCCCCCGGCCGCGGCGGCGAAGGCTGCCGCGACCGCCGCGATCAGAAGAAGCCAGCCGTCGGCCTGTCCTCTCGCCGCGGCCGCGACGAGCATCGCCACGGCGACGATGAGGGCCCCGCTCAAAGCGGCGGCGCGCTCAGGCCGCAGGCTGCGAGGGACGGAGGGCTCCGTGGTCTCGACGGGTTCGCTCATGGTCGCCTCGGCAACGGGACAACGCCCCATCTACTAGAGGAAGGCCCCGGCGAAGTCACCCGCGCCCGCGTCATGCCTCCGGGACCGGCTCCTCGTCCTCGTCGGGCTTGAACTTGTCGCGCATGGCCCGGATGCGGTTGCGGATCTCATAGGCCCCCAGGAAAGCCAGTGCGACGACGAAGGGAACGAGGTAGTAGCAGAGGCGATAGAGGAGCAGAGCGCCCAGGATCGGCTCGCGCGGATAGCTCGACAGGGCCAGCAGGATCGTCGCCTCGAACACCCCGAGCCCGCCCGGAGCATGGCTCGCCACACCCAGCATGACGGCGAAGATGTAGATCGCGACGAAGGTCTCGAAGCTGATGTTGTGCCCGCCGGGAAGCAGCACGAACAGGACGGCGGCGCCCGCGCAGACATCCACCGCGCCGATCAGCATCTGGACGAGGGTGAGGCGGAAGCCCGGCAGCTCGAGCCGCCAGCCCTGGATCCTGACCGCCCGTCTCTTCAGGGACACCCAGACCAGATAGGCGACGACCAGGATCGCCGCCGCGAGCCCGACGAGCTGGTTGATCCAGATGTTCGTGTAGATGAGGCTCGCCACCTCGTCCGCCTGACGGATCATGCTCGAAGCCAGAACGAGGGCCATGCCCAGCCAGAAGGTGATTCCCGCGATCACCGTGAGGCTCGCGACGCGCCCGGCGCTGACCCCCCGGGAGGAATAGATCCAGTAACGGACCGTCCCAGCCGTGAGCAGGGGGAAACCCAGGGTGAAGCTCACCGCATAGCTCGTGAACGAGGCCAGGGCCGTCGTCCGGTAGGGGATGTGCAGCTTGAGCTGCCGCAGGGCGATGGCGTCGTAGCAGGTCAGCAGGCCGTAGCTGAGCGTGGTGAAGAGGACCGCCAGACCGATCTGGCGCAGGCTGGCGGCCGTGAAGGCGGCCTTGAGCTCGCCGACGTCGATGCCCGAGACGATGTGCCAGAGGACGACCAGCGAGGCCCCGAACAGGATCACGCTGCCGGCCATGCCGATCCAGGCGAAGCGGCGGGAGCGCCGCTCCTTGGGGTGCAGGGCGTCGGCGGATGCAATTTCCGGTGGAGAATCCGGAAGGGGTCTCATCTCGTTCATGAGGGGGAAAATCAGCCTCGGTGTCGGTCTCGGTCGGGCGCGGGCAGCCCTGCATCTAAGACCTGCCGGCGCGAACCGCCAGGGGCAAAGGGCGCAATCCTGCCCGTCGTCCGGCCAGGCATCGTGTCGAATGGGCCACGGAATCGGCGCCCAACGTATTGTCAGGTTCGAAAAGGCCTACAACAATGGCCGGAACGGGGAGTTCACGAACAACGTGGAAAGCGAGGGGATCCGGGTGGCATCGAGTGACAGCGACGACCAGCTCACGCTTCTGGCGGAACGCTTGCCGCAACTCGTCTGGTTCACCGGCCCGGACGGACAGCACGACTACTTCAACCGGCGCTGGTACGATCTCACCGGCATGACGGCGGAGCAATGTCTCGGAGGGGGCTGGAAGGACGCCGTTCACCCCGACGACCGCGCCCATGTGGACCGCCGGTGGGCGGAGGCCCTGGCCGCGGGCGACCATTACGAGGCGGAATACCGGCTCCGGAATGCGGACGGA
Organism: Microvirga thermotolerans; assembly: GCF_009363855.1. GTDB lineage: Bacteria > Pseudomonadota > Alphaproteobacteria > Rhizobiales > Beijerinckiaceae > Microvirga > Microvirga thermotolerans. Next base: position 933,323 of record NZ_CP045423.1, on the reverse strand, counting down.
GGCTATTGCTGGATGCTCAGCCGCGGCCTCGCCCACCGGGGCGGGGACGGCCGGATCGAGCGCTGGTTCGGGACCTGCACCAACATCGACGCCCAGAAAAGGGCCGAGGTCGCCCTCACGCAGCTGGAGGAGCAGCATCGCCTGGCTCTCGAAGCCGCCAATCTCGGCACGTGGAGCATCGATCTGGCGACCGGCGTCACCTCGTTCGACACGACGACCTGCACCCTCATGGGGCTTCCCCCCGACCGGGACCGGAGCATGCCGCTGGAAGAAGTCTTCGGGCTGATCCATCCGGACGACCGGGACCTCATGCGCAAGCGCATCGCGGAAGCGACCGAGCCCGGAGCGGACGGCTACTACGAGCTCGAGTATCGCCTTCCGCTTCCCGAAGGGAATGTGCGCTGGATCCGGGCCCGCGGAAAGGCATACTTCGTCGAGGAAGGCAGTGTCAGGAAGGCGGTGCGCCTGTCGGGCGTTCTCAACGACAACACCCGTCAGCATGCCCTGGAAGAGGCCCAGCAGCTCCTGACGCGGGAGCTCAACCACCGGGTCAAGAACCTTTTCGCGATCGCCAACGGCATGGTGTCCCTCACCGCCCGCACGGCCAGGGACACCAAGGAGATGGCGGCCGCCCTGCGCGGCCGCCTCGGTGCGCTGGCCCGGGCGCACGAGCTGGTGCAGCCCCCGTCCACCGACAGCCACCGGACCGGCTCCGAGGTGTCGATGGCGAACCTGATCCACGCCGTCCTTGCGCCCTTCGAGGAGTCTCACCGGGACCACATCCGGGTCGAAGGGCCCGATCTCCAGGTCGGGTCGCAGGCGACGACCGGCCTCGCTCTCGTCTTCCATGAACTGGCGACCAACGCGGCCAAGCACGGATGCCTCTCGTCTCCGGAGGGGCGGCTCGCCGTCCGCTGGACGACGGTGGGCGAAGAGGTTCAGCTGGACTGGGCGGAGACGGGAGGCCCGCCCATCGAAAGCCTGCCCACCTTCGAAGGCTTCGGCAACCAGCTCACGCAGCGGAGCATCGCCGGCCAGCTGGGAGGCACGCTCGAGCGGGAATGGCGCCGCGAGGGACTCCGCATTCGCATGACCTTCCCTCTCGGGCGCCTGTCCGCCTGAAGCGCCCCGCCTCGGAATTCCAGCCATGACGATTTACAGCCGGGTTCTGGTTCTGGGCGGCGCCCGCTCGGGCAAGAGCCGCACGGCCCAGGCCCTTGCCGAAAAGGACGGGCGCGCCTGCGTCCTCGTCGCGACGGCGCAGGCCCTCGACGACGAGATGCGCGAGCGGATCCGCCGGCACCGGGAGGAGCGCGACGGCCGCTGGCGGACGTGCGAGGCGCCGCTTAATCTCGCCTCCGCGATCCGTGAGGAGGCCGGTCCGGACAAGGTGCTCCTCGTCGACTGCCTGACCCTCTGGCTGTCGAACGTCATGCTTGCGGGACGCGACGCGGAGGAGGAAGCGGAACGTCTCGCCAGGGCCGTCGCCGGCGCGGGCGGGCCCGTCCTGCTCGTCTCCAACGAGGTGGGGCTGGGGATCGTCCCCGCGACGCCGCTCGGCCGCCGCTTCCAGGACGCCCAGGGACGGCTGAACCAGCGCATGGCCGAGATCTGCGACGCGGTGGTCTTCGTCGCGGCCGGTCGGCCGCTGCTCCTCAAGCCTGCCCCAGCCCCCGACATCGCCCTCGCATGAGCGCCCGCACTCCATCGGTCATGATTCAGGGGACGGGCTCCCATGTCGGAAAGTCCCTCCTGGTCGCGGGGCTCTGCCGGCTCTTCGCCCGCCAGGGGCTGCGTGTGATGCCGTTCAAGCCGCAGAACATGTCGAACAACGCTGCGGCGGTCGAGGGCGGCGAGATCGGGAGGGCACAGGCGCTCCAGGCGCGGGCGGCGAAGGTGGCGGCGAGCGTGCACATGAATCCCGTGCTCCTGAAGCCCGAGACGGACCGCCGTTCGCAGATCGTCGTCCAGGGCAAGCGCTTCGGCAGCCTCGAGGCCGGCGCCTTCCGCGACCGGGAGAGCCTGCTGCCATGGGTTCTCGACAGCTTCGAGCGCCTGCGCGCCGAGGCCGACCTGATCGTGGTCGAGGGCGCGGGCAGCCCTGCGGAAACGAACCTGCGCCGGGGCGACATCGCCAACATGGGCTTCGCCACGGCGGCCCGGGTTCCGGTGATCCTGGCCGGGGACATCGACCGGGGCGGGGTCATCGCGAGCCTCGTCGGGACCCATGCGGTGCTCGACGCTCAGGACCGGGACATGGTCCGCGGCTTCCTCGTCAACAAGTTCCGCGGCGACCCGGCGCTCTTCGCGGAAGGGCTTTCCACCATCGAGGAGCGGACGGGCTGGCCGTCCCTGGGGATCGCGCCATGGTTCGCCGAGGCCCACAAGCTCCCGGCCGAGGACGCCCTCGACATCGCCGCAGGACCAAGGGCCGACGCGGCCCTGAAGATCGCCGTGCCGATCCTGCCGCGGATCGCCAACTTCGACGATCTCGATCCCCTGAAGCTCGAGCCTTCGGTCTCCCTTCACATGGTGCCGCCGGGAACGCCGCTTCCCGCCGATGCCGATCTCGTCGTGCTCCCCGGCTCGAAGGCCACCGTCGCCGATCTCGCATTCCTTCGCCGGCAAGGGTGGGACATCGATCTCGCGGCCCATCTCCGGCGCGGGCGCCGGGTGCTCGGCCTGTGCGGCGGATACCAGATGCTCGGGCGCACCATCGCCGATCCGGACGGGATCGAAGGTGCTCCGGGCACAGCGACCGGGCTCGGATTCCTCGACGTGGAGACGACCCTGACCGGCGACAAGACCGTGCGGCCCGTCGCGGCCCGCCATCGGGACAGCGGCCTTCCTCTCGCCGCCTACGAGATCCACCTGGGGCGCACCATGGGCCCGGACACCGCCCGCGCGCCCTTCACCATCGACGGGGAGCCCGAGGGCGCCGCCTCCGCGGACGGCCTCGTCCTCGGCACCTATCTCCACGGGCTCTTCTCCGCGGACGGCTTCCGGCGCGCCTTCCTCAACGGCCTTCGTCCGGGCGCCGCGGGAGGGGACCTGCGCTACGACGCGGAGATCGAGCGCATCCTCGACGCCCTCGCCGGGCATCTCGAGGACCACCTCGACACGGGGCGCATCCTGGCCATCGCACGGGAGGGCCTGTGATCAGCGCACCTTCGCCCGCACCTCGGCGCCCAGGGCGTCGATCAGGGCGGGCGTCGAGGGGCCGCCGCAGATGGCGAGCCGCCCCGGAATCACCAGCCGCCGCGACGGCGGCACGGCCTCGGCGAGGGCCGGATGGTTCAGGAGCGCGGAGCCGTTGTCCACCGTCAGGGCCGCGTCCTCGTCCATGAGCAGATAGTCCGGCGGCGACCTGACGAGGGTCTCCAGGCGCGCGACCCCGCCCCCGCCGAGGCCGAGCGCGTCCTGGTGCAGGACGAATCCCATGTGCCGCAGAAGCTCGCCGATCAGGGAATCCGAGGCGGGCACCCATCCGCGGCGCTGATAGACGAGAATGCTCCGCCCGGCCGGCACGAGCCCCCTCGTCCGGGCGAGCGCCGCATCGATGGCCTCGACGAGGGCCTCGCCCCGTTCGGGATGCCCCAGGCGCCGTGCGACGGTCTCGATCTCCGCACGTCCCTCCGCGAAGCTGCGCCAGGGCGAGAGCAGCAGCACGTCCAGTCCCTGCCGCCGCAGCAGCGCGGTGCGGCTCTGCCGGTCGAAGGAACCCGCGAGGACCAGATCGGCGTCGCCGAACAGGATGCTCTCGCCCCTGCCGTCGTTGGCGGCGAGGCCCGCCGCCTCCCGCCAGAGGAAGGAGATCGCCGGATCCCTCGCCAGGGGACTGACGGAGGCGATCTGCTCCCTGTCGGCCAGGGCGAGAAGGAGTTCGTCGGCGCACAGGTTGAGGGACACGACGCGCTGCGGGGCCTGCGCGGCGGCTCCGGCCGCTCCCGCGAGCCACGTCAGGAGCGCCAGCGCGATGGATCTGGATATCTCGCCGGGGCGGAGTTGCGGCATGCGGTGCGACCGACTAAGAGGAAAGCGGACGTTGGTCCTCGAGACATCGAGGTGAAACGGGAACACGGTGCGGAATTTCCAATGCCGTGGCTGCCCCCGCAACTGTAGGCGGTGAGCGGCGGTCCTACATGCCACTGAATCTGCGAGCCCGACAAGCTCGGGATGATTTGGGAAGGCGGACCGTTCGCGACGACCCGCAAGCCAGGAGACCGGCCTGCGTCCGAACGTCAACCCAGTTGCTCGCCGGTGGGGCGGGCAGGAGGTCTCCATGCCGATATCCTTGCGCTGCCTGCTGGCGGCGTCCGTTTCCGTTTGCGCTCTCGTTCCAGGCGCCCATGCCCAATCCCCCGCGCCGACCCTCGTTCCCGACATCGTCGTCACCGCGACGCGCTCGCCCCAGGCGATCAGCCGCGCCGGCAGCGCCATCTCGGTGATCTCCGGCGAGGACATCGCCAAGGAATCGCCGAAGAGCGTCGCGGAGGTGCTCCGGCGCGTGCCGGGCGTCTCCGTCAGCGAGACCGGCGGCCCGGGCGGCACGACCTCGGTGCGCATCCGCGGCGCGGAGGCGCGCCACACGCTCGTGCTGATCGACGGCGTCCGCGTCAACGATCCGTCCGCGGGCGCGGGCGAGTTCGATTTCGCCAATCTCGAGGCGGTGGACATCGAGCGCATCGAGGTGCTGCGGGGGCCGCAATCGGCGCTTTACGGCTCCGATGCCCTCGGCGGCGTGATCAACATCATCACGCGCAAGGGCACGCGACCGCGCGCGAGCATCGGCGCGGAAGGCGGGTCGTACGGGACCAAGGCGGGCCGCGCTGCGGTTTCCGGCTCCTCCGGCCCTGTGAACTACGCCTTCTCCGCGACCGGCTTCGACACCGCGGGCTTCTCGCGGTACGGCTACCGCATCGGCCGGATCGAGCGCCTGCAGGCCTGGCCCCTCGAGGCGGATTCGGCCCGGCGTCTCGGCGCCACGGGCCGCGTGGGCATCGCCCTTTCGCCGGACGCGGAACTCGAGGTCGGCGGCTATGCGAGCTACAACGGCGCGCAATACGACGCTGCCTTCGGAACCGCGCCCGATACGCCCTCGCAGTCGCAGCAGCGTCTCTTCGAGGGCCACACGCGTCTCACGGTGGACACGTTCGACAGGATTCTCCGCAACACCTTCCTCATCTCCGGCAGCCGCACGAACCGTCACTACCGGGACGTGAGCTATTTCGGCCTTCCCCTCGCGCCGAGCTGGCTGAACTCCGGGTACGAGGGCGACCGCGTCTCCGGCGAATACCAGGGCGACCTGAAGCTCGGCACGTTCGGCCTGCTCACGTTCGGGGCGAAGATCGAGCGCGAACGCTTCCTCACGACGGCGCGGGACGTCCTGCCCTTCGCGAGCCCCTGGCGCGAGACCAACGACGCCTCGCGCGACACGCGCTCGGTCTACGCGCTGCATCAGTTCAGCCTGTTCGAGAACCTGCACCTGTCGTTCGGCGGCCGGCTCGACGCCATCGAGGGCGGGGACCGCTTCGGAACGTGGCGCGCGACGGCGGCCTACGAGATCCCGCAAACGGGCACGACCCTGCGCGCGAGCCTCGGCACCGGCGCCAAGGCGCCAAGCCTGTTCCAGCTCTACGACCCGCTCTACGGCACGCCGGGCCTGGAACCGGAGCGCTCCATCGGCGCGGATATCGGCCTCGACCAGCGGCTCATCGACGACCGGCTCGTCCTGTCGGCCACCTTCTTCGCGAACCGGTTCCGGGACCTGATCGACTTCTCCTTCAGTCCGGCCGACTGCCCGCCCGGCCATCCCTACGGCTGCTATCTGAACGTGGCACGGGCGCGCACCTCCGGCGTCGAACTGTCGGCGGAGGCCGAGATCGTGCCGTCGCTGCTGCGCGCCAAGGCGGTCTATACCCACACGGATGCATTCGACCTCATCACGCACCTGAGACTTGCCCGGCGCCCCCAGGACGAGGGACGGCTCGGGCTCGTCATCACGCCGGCCGCGGGCCTGTCCATCGAGCCCTCCGTCGTCTTCGTCGGCAAGCGCTTCTCCTCCACGGGCGAGAAGAACGAGCTGGCGCCCTATGCCCGCCTCGACGTCTACGCGGACTACAAGCTCGACGATACGCTGAGCCTGTACGTGCGGGCTGAGAACCTGACGGACGCCCGCTACCAGGACATCTACAACTACGGCACGGCCGGCCGCTCCTTCTACGCGGGCCTGCGCGCCACCTGGTAAGGGCTGCCCGAGGGACGAATGGCAGGGGACGCAGGTTCCCTGCCGCTCCCGTTCCCGAGGCCCCGGGGCCTTTTCAGGAGAAGCGGGAACCGGTTTTCGCTGGCGCGGCCCTCCGGGTCGCTGGCGCGGCCCTCCGGGTCCGTCCGAAAATGCGGCAAACCAAGAGCTTCTGAGCGAAGTGCGATTCCATCGAATCGCACTCCGCTCAAGGCGTCGGACGCGAATCCCATCCCACATCCGATTCTCAAAGCTTTCGCTTTCGAGCATCCTCTCGCGCAGAACCGATCCCCGCTTTTGCGCTCGACGCCCCCTGGCGGCGCCGGGAGGGCGCATGGAGCCGCCTTTCGCGCAGCGAAGAGACCTGAAAGAAAAAGACCGCTTTCGCTCAGAAAAACCGGAATTTCAGAAAGCAATTTCACCCTCCTCCCCATTCAGAGGGCGACTTCCCGTCGCAGCTCGAACTAAATTGGAACCCACAAAGTCAAGCTGACCTATTCTTGACATACGGGGAGGCCACCAAGCGCGTGTTCTAAGCAAAAAGGACCGCCCACCCGCCCAGCGGCGACGCGGCATTTCTTCGGGGGCTCCCTGCATGACTGTCGATCTGACAGCGTCCGATGACGCTTGCCAGCACCTCAGCTTTTGCGACAACCACGAACCGGTTTTCTGGCTCACCTCACGCTCTGCGAAGCGGCCCAGCGGCGGGCCTGCCGCGCTGCGCTCTCTGCTTCGCTTCACCTCGAGCCTCGGCCTCGGGGTATGCCTGACCGTCGCCACCGCTTCGACGGCCGTGGCGCCGGCGGCTGCGGCCGGCAAGGCTACGCTCTCCGCGCCGGAGCCGCAGATCGCCCTTCCCTCTCCCGCTCCGGTCGATCTGGCCGGAGCCGAGACGACGGGCTCGATCCGCGTCCCGATGCCGGATCCCGCGAACGACGGGCTGTCCGCCGTGACGGATCCGCTGCGCGCCATCGTCCCGGTCGAGCCGGCCGACACGCGCGACGTCAGGGCCCGCATCATTTCCTCCCTGCCCCTCGTGCCTGCTACCACGGAGGCGGCGAAGCGGGACGCGGGCGATCAGGGGACGGCGAGAGGCCAGGACTATGTTCTGTTCGACACGATGCGGGTGCCGCGCTGGATCGTCGACACGATCCTGCGGGCCTCGGAGAAGACGGGGGTCGATCCCGTCTACATGATGGCTCTCGCGGACAAGGAATCGAGCTTTCTCCCGGAGAACCGGGCCGCCACCTCCTCTGCGCAGGGCCTGTTCCAGTTCATCGCCAGCACGTGGCTGGAGGTGGTCCGCTCGTTCGGGGCCAAGCACGGCTTCGCCGCAGAGGCCGCGGCGATCCAGGTAATCGACGGCGAATTGACGGTGCCCGAGGGCCCCATGCGCGACCACATTCTGGGGCTGCGCCGCAATCCCTACGTCTCCGCCCTGATGGCGGCGGAGATGCTCAAGCGCGACAAGGCGAAGATCGAAGGCCGCCTCGGGCGCAAGATCACGCGGTCGGAGTTCTACCTGGCGCATTTCTTCGGCGTCGACAGCGCCAGCAAGTTCATCGCCCTGGTCGACGACAAGCCGAAGCAGAGCGCGCCGCGCGTCTTCCCGTCCGCGGCGAAGGCCAACCGCTCGCTGTTCTTCGGAAAGTCCGGGCGCAAGACTCGCCAGCTCTCCGTGGCGGAGGTCTACGGCCGGATCGACGAGATGATCGACAAGCGCCTCAGCCGCTACGAGGATGTGTCGACGACGATCGCGTCCTCGGATCTGTAGGCATCGGAACCGGGCGCGGCTCCCTGCGCTCCGCTATCCCTGCCCCTCCTCCGGCCGCGCGGCACCTCCCGCGGCCTCTTTTCCCCCGGCCGCGGCCGCCGTCTCGGCGCGCGGAGCCAGGACGGCCGTCGGAGAGCTCGTCGGAGACACGTCGACGAATCCGCCCCGGGCGCGCTCGCGCTTCTGCTGGCGGATGCGCACCAGGACGAAGACCGCCAGGACGAAGCACACCGCGCCGGAGTAGATGAACAGCCCGCCCGGACCGAGCGCCGCCATGGCCAGCGCGCCGAAGAGCGGCCCCACCGTCACGCCGACGGCCCAGGAGAACAGGAGCGTGCCGATGGTGGAGATGATGTGCTCCGGCTCGACGATGTCGCACGCATGGGCGACGCACACCGAGTAGATGCACAGGGCGAAGCCTCCCCACGCCGCGAAGGCCCAAAGGATGACGAGCCCCGCCCCGAGCTTGCTCGCGAGCAGGATGACGACGGACACCACGGTGGTGCCCGCGGCGAGACCCGCGATGACGTAGCGCCGGTCGGAACGGTCGGACAGCCAGCCGAGGGGCCACTGCAGAAGGAGGCTCCCCGCCTGGAGGGCGAAGAGGAGCGCCGCCGCCTCCCCCTGGTTCAGGCCGATGCTGACGCCGAAGACCGGCGTGATGGCGATGACGGGGCCGTTGACGAGGCCGACGATGAAGGAGCCGACCACCGCGGAGGGCGCGGCCAGGAACAGGCTCTTGACCCTGATGCGGACGCTGCGCGGTGCGGGCGGCTCCTGCGTCGACGTGGCGGCGATGGGAAGGAGCGACAGGGACATGAGCGCGCTCACCGCCATGAAGAGCCCGTCCGAGCGGATGTCCCCGAGCGCGATGCCGAGGGGAGCCAGCATCAGGGCGATCTTCGTGCAGATCATGTAGACGGCGAGAATGCGCCCCCGGTGGCTCGACGTGGCGCGGGCGCTGATCCAGCCGTCCGTGGCGGTGAACACGCAGGCGAAGGTGACGCCGCTCAACCCCCGCAGGAGGGCCCAGGCGAGCGTGGTCTCGGCGCGGGCCATCGCCAGAATGACCACGGCGGCGATGGCCGCGAGGCTCGCGAAGGCGCGGATGTAGCCCACATGGCGGATGGAGGCCGGCGCAAGGAAGCAGCCGGACGAGAAGCCGAGCCCATAGGCGGCCGCGACGATGCCGATGGAGGAGACCGACAGCCCCGATGCCTGCATCCGCAAGGGCATGAGGGCCTGGAGAAGGCCGTTTCCGGTCTGCAGCAGCGTGGTCGCAGCCGTGATCGTCCAGATGAGGGAAAGGGGAGAAGTCACAATGGAGGGCGGCAGCGATGAGGCGCCGTGGCGCGGGATCTGGCCCTAAGAGACTCCACCCCTCTCGAGAGATCAAGAGTCGTCATCGCATGCCGGCCGTGAATTTTCCAAAAGGCGGCCGGCAGACGCCTGCCACCGGCCCATCGTTTCCCATGCGTCAGGGCGTCCCGTGCGCTCCCCGGGCCCTCTCCTGGAAGCTGGCGAAGAGATAGAAGCCGTTGAAGCGCACGCCGGTCGCCGCCGCCTTCTCGTCGAAGCCGAGGGGCTTCTGGCGGCGGCCGTCGACCCGGCCGGCGAACTCCCACTGCGGCGCCGTCACGAATCGGGGCACGGAACGCTCTTCCGGAACGGCGCAGGACAGACCCTCGGACCCGGTATTCCGAAAAAGATTGTAAGCACTCATGCCGATCCTCCTCGATCGTTGCTCGACGCGAATCGCAACACTTACGGGCCAGCACTGTGCTGGGACACCTGGGCGGGAATGTGTCTTTGTTGCGCCCGGGCGGGGGCGCCCGGACACCGCCCGAAGGGGGAGTGGCGGCGGCAGGCGTTCTTTTGTTAGGCTCCATCCTACCTCGGCCGCAGCCGACGGAAAACATGTCGGAGGGAGTAGATCCATGACAGTTCGCGCATCCTGGTGGCTCAGCCTCGCCGGTCTGGGCCTCATGACCCTAGCGCCCCTGGCACCCCCGGTTCTTGCGCAGCCGGTCGCCCCCTCCCCCGAGGCGCCCACCGGGCGGATCGCGAAGGGCACGGCCGCAGCGACCAAGGACATGGTCGCCGCCGCGAACCCCCTCGCGGCCCAGGCCGGGCGGGAGATCCTGGCGGCCGGCGGCAGCGCGGTCGATGCGGCGGTGGCGGTCCAGCTCGTCCTCAATCTCGTGGAGCCGCAGAGCTCGGGCATCGGCGGCGGTGCCTTCATGGTGTTTTGGGACGGAAAGAGCCTGACCACCCTCGACGGGCGCGAGACGGCGCCGGCGGCGGCCAAGCCCGAGCGTTTTCTCGGTCCCGACGGCAAGCCGATGAAGTTCTATGACGCGGTGGTCGGCGGCCGCTCCGTCGGCGTTCCCGGAACCCTGCGCCTCCTGGAGGAGGCGCACCGCCGCTGGGGCAAGCTGCCCTGGAAGCAGGTGATCGAACCCGCCGTCAGGCTGGCGGAAGAGGGCTTCGCCATCTCCCCGCGCCTCAACGGCCTCCTCTCCCAGGAAAAGTACCTCGCCAACGACCCCGTGGCCCGCGCCTATTTCTTCGAAGCCGACGGCAAGCCGAAGGCGGTGGGCACGGTCCTCAAGAACCCGGCCTTCGCGAAGACCCTGCGGGCCGTTGCCGAGAAGGGCGCGGACGCCTTCTACACTGGCGAGATCGCCGAGGACATCGTGGCGACCGTCACCGGCCACCCCACCAACCCCGGCGACATCACCCTCGACGACCTGAAGGCCTACAGGGTGGTGGAGCGCGAGCCCGTGTGCGGGACCTACCGCGCCTACCGGGTGTGCGGCATGGGCCCGCCCAGCTCCGGCGGCATCGCCGTCCAGCAGATCCTGGGCATTCTCGAAACGCGGGACATGGCCGCCCTGAAGCCCGGCCCCGAGGCGGTGCACTGGCTCTCGGAGGCGGGCCGGCTCGCCTTCGCGGACCGCGCCCTCTACGTGGCGGACCCGGCCTTCGTGAACGTGCCCGTGAAGGGGCTCGTCGACCCCGGATACCTCAGGAGCCGCGCCGCCCTGATCGATCCCGGCAAGTCCATGGGCAAGGCCAAGCCGGGCGAGCCGCCCTTCCAGAAGACGTTCCTCTTCGCCCCGTCAGAAGGCATCGAGTTCGGCACGAGCCACATGTCCATCGTCGACCGGGACGGCAACGCGGTGTCGATGACGACGACCATCGAGGACGGTTTCGGCTCCCGCCTCATGACCAGGAGCGGCTTCCTCCTCAACAACGAGCTGACGGACTTCTCCTTCACGCCGGTGGAGGACGGCAAGCCCGTCGCGAACCGGGTCGAGGCGGGCAAGCGTCCCCGCAGCTCCATGGCGCCGACCATCGTGTTCGACAGGGACAACAGGCTCTATGCGGTCGTCGGCTCGCCCGGGGGCAGCCTCATCATCAACTACGTGGCGAAGACGCTGGTCGGCCTCCTCGACTGGAAGCTCGACCCGCAGACGGCGGCCGACCTTCCCAATGTCGGCAGCCGCAACGGCCCGACGGAGCTCGAGGCCGGAACGGAGGCGGAGGCCTGGAAGGCCGGCCTGGAGGCGAAGGGCCACGAGGTCAAGCTGATCGACCAGAACTCCGGCATCCATGCGATCCTGGTCACGCCGAAGGGCCTCGACGGCGGCGCGGACAGCCGCCGCGAAGGCGTCGCCATCGGCAACGACTGACCCATCCGCAATGCGCGCCCCGCCCACGGCGGGGACGCGCCCTTCTCAACCGCACCCTTTGGTGAAAGGACATCATGAAGCGCTTCTTGGTGACAGGCGGAGCCGGCTTCATCGGCTCCGCAGTCGTCCGCATGCTGGTGCGGGAAACGCCCCACGAGGTGCTCGTGGTGGACAAGCTGACCTATGCCGGCAACCTCGATTCCCTGACCCCGGTCGCCAACAGCCCGCGCTACCGCTTCGCTCAGGCCGACATCGCCGATGCCGAGCGCATGCGCGCCCTCATCGCCACGTTCGCGCCCGACGTGATCATGCATCTGGCGGCGGAGAGCCACGTGGACCGCTCCATCGACGGGCCGGGGGACTTCGTCCAGACCAACATCGTCGGCACCTACACCCTGCTCCAGGCGGCGCTGGGCTACTGGCGCGGGCTTCCCCGCGAGCGGCAGGCCGCCTTCCGCTTCCATCACATCTCGACGGACGAGGTGTTCGGCTCGCTGGGCGAGGAAGGCTTCTTCACCGAGGAGACGGCCTACGACCCGCGCTCGCCCTATTCCGCCTCGAAGGCGGCGTCCGACCACCTGGTGCGCGCCTGGCACCACACCTACGGCCTGCCGACCCTCGTCACCAACTGCTCCAACAACTACGGCCCCTACCACTTCCCCGAGAAGCTGATCCCCCTCGTCATTCTCAACGCCCTGGAGGGCAAGCCCCTGCCGGTCTACGGCAAGGGCGAGAACGTGCGCGACTGGCTGTTCGTGGACGACCACGCCCGCGCCCTCATCCTGGCGGCGGAGCGGGCCGCGCCGGGCTCCACCTACGCCATCGGCGGGCACAACGAGCGCCGGAACATCGACGTGGTGCGCGGGATCTGCGCCCTCGTGGACGAGCTGGCCCCGGACCCGTCCATCGGACCGCGGGAGAAGCTCATCACCTTCGTGAGCGACCGGCCGGGGCACGACCTGCGCTACGCGATCGACGCCGGCCGGATCGAGCGGGAGCTCGGCTGGCGTCCCGCCGAGACCTTCGAGAGCGGCCTGCGCAAGACGGTGGAATGGTACCTCGCCAACCGCCCGTGGTGGGAGCGGGTGAGATCCGGCGTGTACCGTGGCGAGCGCCTGGGCCTTGGAGCCTGATCCGAGGCGCCGTCGGCCGAGGTTACAGGGTACTGGACAAATTCTTCTCGGGGGACGATTGTTCTTTTTAGAGAACGATCCTTGCGCCCGATGACCTGTCCCGACCTTTCGTCCTGCCGTCCCGAAACCCGCCTCGTGCACGAGGGCCAGAACCGCACGCCCTACGGAGAGACCTCGGAAGCGCTCTTCCTGACCCAGGGCTTCGTCTACGAGAGCGCGGAGAGCGCCGAGCGCCGGTTCCTCAACGAGGAGCAGGGCTACAGCTACACGCGCTATTCCAACCCGACCGTCGCGGCCTTCGAGGAGCGCATCGCGGCCCTGGAGGGGGCCGAGATGGCGCAGGCCACCGCCACGGGCATGGCCGCCGTCACGGCGGCGATGATGGGCCAGGTGCGGGCGGGAGACCACGTGGTGGCGGCCCGGGCGCTGTTCGGCTCCTGCCGCTGGATCGTGGAGGATCTCCTGCCCCGCTTCGGCGTCGGCTGCACCCTCGTGGACGGCCCCGACCTCGACGCCTGGCGGCGGGCCGTCCGCCCCGCGACCACGGCGTTCCTGCTCGAGACCCCCTCCAATCCCAGCCTCGAGATCATCGACATCGCCGGCGTCGCCGCCATCGCCCGCGAGGCGGGAGCGACGCTGACCGTCGACAACGTGTTCGCCACACCCCTCTTCCAGAAGCCCCTGGCCCTCGGCGCGGATTGCGTCGTCTATTCCGCGACCAAGCACATCGACGGCCAGGGCCGATGTCTCGGCGGCGTCGTTCTCGCTTCCCGGGCGTTCATCGAGACGAAGGTGCAGCAGTTCCTGCGGATGACGGGTCCTTCGATCTCGCCCTTCAATGCCTGGGTGCTGCTCAAGGGGCTGGAGACGCTGCCCCTGCGCGTCGAGCGCCAGACGGCGACGGCGGGCTTTCTCGCCGACGCCCTGCACGACCATCCCAAGGTGCGGCGCCTCACCTATCCGGGGCGTCCCGACCATCCCCAGGCCGCGCTGATCGCCCGGCAGATGAGCGGCGGCTCCACCATGATCGCCCTCGAGGTGAGGGAGGGCAAGGCCGGTGCCTTCCGCTTCATGAACGCGCTCAGGCTCATCCGCATCTCCAACAATCTCGGCGACGCCAAGAGCCTCGTCACGCATCCGGCGACCACGACGCATGGGCGCTTCGCGCCCGAGCTGCGCGCGCAGATGGGAATCACCGACGGCCTCGTGCGCCTCTCCGTCGGCCTGGAGCATCCTGAGGACCTCCTGGCCGACCTCGTCCAGGCGCTCGGCGGGGTCTAGGTTCCCTTTCGACGTTCATCCTCTCGCCACAGTTCGGCCCAACCTTTTCCGTCCGGACCGAACGGAGGAGACGTCATGAACGCGCACGGACGCAGCTGGACTCTCGAAGACACCTGCACCCTGGTGTCCCTGGCGAAGGAAGGGATGCCGGTCTCCGTCATCAGCCTCAAGCTCAAGCGCTCCCTGACCGACGTTCTGACCAAGCTCAACGACCTCGGCCTCGCTCCGCCCGTGGAGGCATAAGCAGCGCGACACGCGCCGCGTCACTGGGACGACGGCGCCGAAGGGCCCGCCGATGCGGGAGCCCCGGTCGCGCGGGACTGCGCCTGCACGCGATCGAAGAGGCGCAGGGCCGAGTCGACGCAGGCCTGCATCGACTCGCGGTCGCCGCACACGACGCGCAGCTGCGCATCGCCGCTGCGGACGAAGAACCGGCTCCCGCCCGGGCGGCGGTGCTCGCGATCGTCGTCGTCATGCATCGTCCAGCCGCGCATGTCGCCCCTGTCCCGATCCCTGTCCCACCGGCTCGAGCCGTCGTACCAGCGCCCGCGCGGATCGTCGTCGCGGTCGCGGGACATGGGCTGGCTCATGGCCGACGTGCCGAGCAGAGCGAAACCGGCTGCGAGTATCAGGACCTTCCGCATGAGAATCTCCATGAAGGCGACGCCGGACCGTTTCCGGGGCGTCTGGAATGGACGCTCGGATGAACCGGCGGGGATCGTGGAGGTTCCAAGGAACACGCGCCCCGCACCGTGAAGCCGGGCAGGACACCCGGGGCCCGTCGCGCCGGCGGGTTACGGCACCGGAAACGAAAAAGCCCCGCGCGAGGCGAGGCTGTCCGTCGAGGTCGTGCGAGACCTTGGCGCTCCCTAGGGGAGGGATTTCCACACCATAAACTTCATCACTATGTCTTTGTTTTCATTTATATATCGACTGTATCTAAACATGTATATAAACTGCTGCCGCTAATCGCTGTATCTATGGAGTGGCAGATGGCGGGCGGACGAAGGGGCAGCTATCTCTACAAGAGACCGGGATCTCAAAACTGGTGGATTAGATTCCAGTATTCTGGTCGTCTCGCCGAAAAGCTGGGAAAGGTTGTCCAGATTTCTCTCGAAACTCCGGACCGGGCACAAGCCGAACTCGAAGCTATCCCGTACATCTATGCCCACAAGGGCATGCTCCTCCTGGCAAAAGGGGCCGACGATGGCACTCTAAGGGTTGAAAAGAGAGCCCAGCAATACGAGCCGGGCCGCGAGCATCGCACCGAGAGCGGCGAGCGCGTGATCGCCACCCCTGATCAACTGATCTTCATGGATGAGGCTGGCAATATCCTCCGGATGGAGCCTAATGGGCCAGCATACGAGCTATCCGTCCCATCCAGCGCTCAGGACCAACGGGAACTCTCTGCCCTTCGCCCTCGGAAGAAGAACGATCCCGATGTGGCAATCCTAGAAACGTGGTTGGAGCACGAGAACATCCGGCCAGCGATAGAAAGGGAGGCCCGCACTGTCTTTGACACATTCAAGAAGCTCACGAACGGCAAGTCATTTGCGAATGCTACTCGTGAGGATGGGCGGTCCCTGGCAAAGCACTTCTTCGACAGCGGCAACAAGTCAGCGACCGTTCAGAAGAAGATCGGGCACCTTCGGGCAGCGGTAAATCTCGCTATCGACGAGAACAAGCTGAAATTCAATCCTTTCAGCGGCGTTGTCGCAGCCAAAGATGATGCCCAAGACCGGCCCCCTCTCGACGATGACGACATGAAGATCATGCGCGACAATCTGGAGAATCTGGACCCTGAAGAACGATTACTGTGGATGTTATGCGCAACAACCGGGATGCGCCGGGGTGAGGCATGGGACATTGACTGTGAGTTTATAGAGAAAGGCGTTCGCTGCATCCGGATTGGAACGAAGACACCGCAGAGCGACCGGCGCATCCCGTTACCGGCGGCTGTTATCCCCTACCTTCCGGCCAAGATTGAAGGCCCGCTATTTGCTGGAAGCCCCAAAAATGTTGGCCGTGAATTGATACGCGCCATGCGCCGGTTTGGGATCGCCGATCAGCGCAAGGTGCTTCACTCTTTGCGCCATCGGGCACAGGATCGCTTGAGGGCAGAAGGATATCCGGAAGATATCCGTTGGGCTATTCTCGGCCATGAGGATAAGACGGTCGCAGATGGCTATGGCAAAGGGTTTCCTATGCTCAAACTCAAGCCCTGGATTGAGAAAATTGGCTTCTGAGGAAGCAATTAGCCCTCCAAAAACCCTTTGATACGCGCTGCGAGAGCCTCACGGTCTCGCGTTTCGCACTCCCAGACCGTGAGAACCTTCCAGCCCGCAGCTTCGAGGGCTGCTTGATGAGCCAGATCTCGCTCCTGGTTCCTGGCGATCTTGGGGTTCCAGTATGTCTGGTTGCTTTTGACCTCACGTCGGTCAGGACAAGCAGGGTCATTGTGACCGTGCCAGAAGCAACCATGCACAAAAATGATTTTGCGGCGCGGACCGAAGACCAGATCAGGTTTTCCGGCGAGATCCTTCCGATGAAGGCGGTACCGGTAGCCCATCGCATGAACCATCCTGCGGACCAGAAGCTCCGGTTTCGTGTCCTTACTCTTGATCCGGCGCATGTTCTCCGAGCGGCGCTCAGCGCTTTGCGTATCCGCCATCTGTTAACCTTAACCCTCCGTTTACAGTCGGCTCCCACCCTGGCTCGTACTCACGAATCAGGTGGACCAAATGTCTGTACGAAAGCCGAACCTGGGGACGATCCATCATCAGATACTGGATCTGCTGAAGGCGAACCCTGACGGGCTCACGATCTACGAAATTAGGGACGGTATCCCTGATATTGGAGTCCAGCAGCATCTCGATAAACGGGTCCGGGATCTGAGATACTACCACGATATTCCGCTCATAAAGCGCGGGAAGACTTCAGTTTACATCTACAAAGGGGAGCGGTCTGACGCAGCCGCCGATAGCGGCGCGATAAGCGCTAAAGTCAGAGCCGTCGTTCTGCACAAGGCGCATGGCCGGTGCCAGATGTGCGGGCGAACCGTAGCCGAAGACGGCATCAAGCTTCAGGTAGATCATAAGATCCCCCGTAACTGGGGTGGCACAACCACTATTGATAATCTCTGGGCACTCTGCCAGCCTTGCAATGGTGGCAAACGAGACTTCTTCGCCTCCTTCAACGATGAGCAGATGAAGGTGATCATGGCAAAGGAGAGTGTTTACGAGCGCATCGCCGAAACACTCAAACTTCATGCAGGCACCCCCACCCCAGCTTGGCTACTTGAGTTCGTAGCCAACGCCGACGACTGGCAGGAAGACTGGCAGAAGCGGCTTCGAGAACTGCGGTATCCAGCTATCGGGATGAAGATCAGGGCAACTCGGAAGAAGAACGAGGCTGGCCGGTGGGAAGCGGCGTACATTCTGGACGAGTGGAAGGATCTCCCATCCAACCATAAGTTTTTGATCAAGGAACACGAACGCCTGATACGAGAAGGGAAACGCAAGGGCGTTGATGAGAATGGCGACGATTGAACCTCATCCAACCGCCGCATAGACGCGCCGCATTGTGAGGGCGGCATAAAGCTTTTCAGCCACCGCCCGGGCAACGGGTGGTGGGAAAGCATTGCCAACTTGCCGATAGGATGCGGTTTTACGCCCGGCAAACTCCCAATCATCGGGGAAGCCTTGGAGGCGAGCAACCATTCGCACCGTGAGCTTGGGCATCCCCTTGAAGTCTGGGCCAGGCGCTTCGTCTGCAATCCCAAGCCCGTCCACTCCTAGCTCAGCCCAAGCCTTCTTCGCGCGTGTCGGCCCAAGATCTGGCCCACCATGCTTTTTCGATCCTCCAACAATGGTAGGAGCAATGGCATTCGCCTGCTTCCGCCATGCC
Organism: Microvirga thermotolerans; assembly: GCF_009363855.1. GTDB lineage: Bacteria > Pseudomonadota > Alphaproteobacteria > Rhizobiales > Beijerinckiaceae > Microvirga > Microvirga thermotolerans. The sequence goes on along the minus strand of NZ_CP045423.1, from coordinate 915,290 downwards.
TTGGCTCCTGGCCATCCCCGAGATGCCATGAGGTCATACAGGGTCTCACCAACCGTGAGCGGGGTCTGGACAGGAACAGAGGGCCACTCGAAACCATCTGAGATCTCTTTGCGGATCGCGACGATGATCACACGAGGCCGAAGCTGGGGCACTCCAAAATGAGAGGCATGTAACAACTGCCAATCTGCTTCATACCCCAGTTTAGCAAGTTGCCGCTTCAGATGCGCCCGGTAGTCCTCAAAGACGGGATCAAGGAAGCCCCGGACATTCTCGATCATCACCGCACGAGGGCGGATCTCATCAACGAGCCGAAGTGCGGCTGGGAACAGGTTACGCTCATCGTTCGCACCAAGCTGCTTCCCAGCCTTCGAAAAGGGAGGACACGGCAATCCGCCAGCGAGCAGATCCACCCCTTTATGCGGTTTTCCGCTAAAGGTATTCAAATCCCCTTCATGCACTTGCCAGTCTGGACGGTTGAGACGGAGCGTCGCGCAGCAGTGGGAGTCGATCTCGACGAGAGCATCATGACCGAACCCGGCCTGTTCAAGGCCGAGAGCTTGCCCACCGGCTCCTGCGCACATCTCAACTGAGGTCAGGTCCATAGCTGTTCCTAGAGATTTCTCGGCTCTCAAAGCGTAACGCTAGAGAGCGATCAAAGCTGCGTTGATGTGTTCCCTATCCACAGTTCGTGAGACTTAGCAATACGGGATAGGGAGGCTAAGGTGCGGGCCTTCAGGGTTGAACCATAGACCTGACGCTGGCTGCCGCGTAGGGGCGTCCGTTCGCATTGGTGAAGCCGAGTTCAGCAAGCTTTTGCCCGATCTCCTGAAGGGATCTCTGCTTGCCTGTACGGGGCGACCGTCGTCTCAACCGTTTTGCTTCAGCTACCAGCGCCGGATTCATCTCAGCATGGGACTTCCGGCCCTCGCATTTACCACGGAGAGCACGTTGGCGGCTTCTTGCAGCCGCGAGCTTGCTGACCAGCCGGGATTTTTCGAGTTGGGAAAAAGATCCTGCAATTTGTCGCATCGCAACCTTGAACGGGTCTGACGTGTTCGTGAGATCATCTCCGGTAGCGGTAAGTACCGTCACGCCGCGACCAATGAGAGCAAGGATGCCAAGTTCCTGGGTGATCAGATCCCTCGCAAACCGGCTCGCGTCCTCAACGATCACTGTTCGGACTCCGCTGCTCTCGATCTCGTCCAGGAGCGTCGAGAAACCTGGGCGGGTTTCAATAGGATCAGCCCCGCTCACGGCTGCGTCGTAGTGCTCGCCTACGATCTCAACCCCAGTGCGACGAGCGTATTCGTGGATTGCCTCGCGTTGACGGCGGTCGCTGTCCCGATCTGCGCCTACATTGGCAGCCGATGACGTGCGTATGTACGCAACTGCCTTCGAGGTTTCTCCAGTGCGCTGAGTCTTGCCCTTCAACGGTTTCGCCTTCGTTTTCATAAAGCAATCTTGAGAAAGCCTAATAGATTTCGCCATCTTGTCAAGACTTCAGAAATCTGTATCGTATTTCAGATTGTTTAAAAGGAGACAACGATGCTGGATCGGGACCGGATCAAATCTGTCATGATGAGATTGATGGCACTGGAGCGGAAGGCAGAGAAGCTTGCTGAAACGTCGCGTGAGATCGCCCAAGAGGCAGCCGCGCTTTGGGAAGAACTTATGCCAGAGACGCAGGAGGAATTGGACAATCAGGGAAAGATTAAGCGCCCAGATGGCCGTCTCAATGACGCAGGCATCAGGGCTGTCAACGCAGCCTTCGCTTCAGGAGCAACAGTTTCCGAGGTCGCCCGGCGATTTGAAATCACCCCTTCCGCTGCTTCGGGCAGACGAAAAATCTGGCTTGCCAGCAAGGCCGAAGGCAGCGCCAAATCTAAATAAGTGCATGAGATACCGCGAGATTGTCGAAACGACCCCATCCCAGCCTCGGAAACCAATGGCCGGGACAATCGCCCCTGAAAAGCCTATGACGCCAGCCCAGTCTCGCCGCAAACAGGAAAAGCGGCAGAGAACGCAAGCTCGCATAAGGGACGAACAAAGCCGATCCCAGAAACGCATCCAGGATCTTCGCTCCGAGCTTTAACTACTGGCAGGGGATCATACCTGGATCTTGGGCAGTGACACTCCGTAGAGCGTCAGCATCAGCCCGTTCGGCGAACTCGAAGATGATCCTGCCATCTGCCATATAGATTGACCGCCGCCACTTGCCTTTGCAATGCTGATGGCACCAGCGCATGGTTTCATGTAGGCGCTGGTGATCCGCCCAACTATCCGGACCAAAGCATCCAATCGCCCTGTCCGCAACATTCCTAAATGTAAAATCAGGGCTATTCATTGAATCACACTCTATACTATTACTTATATAAGTATTTACCTAATCCACTTCCTTATAGTCCGACCATCGTTACCATAGGCTCTATATGAGAGTCTGAAATCATGCTGGACTTCTTCTTACTTGACTTGGGGTTTACGACAAACCTGAAGCCCTGATATCCATGACTGCTCCGCATTGTTCCCAGAAGATACGTTTTCACAGCCTCCGTGGGCCATGACGATTTACGGCCAAATGCGAACGTAGTCTCAAATGACACCTTGCAGGCATACCCGACGACCCGTTCGGCTGCTTCGAGGAGGGTCTGCTGCTCGTCTAGTTCTTTCAGGTGAACGATTGGGGCAACTGAATGCAGCGCCTCCATCACAGCGTCGTGGCCGAGACTCCCTACATGGACCAATGCGTGAGCCGTGACGATCCAGACTGGCCCCTCCCCTGCTGTCGCGGGTTTGAACCCCAGATTACGATACTGATCCTGCTTCTCGACCCCTAGATCGCTGAACCTGTTTGCAGGGAACATATCGACCTCAAGCGCCCCAGCGAGACCGAACGTCTGCCATCCTGCGCGATCAACACCCGAGCGATTACGCCGGTAATCGACGGCTTTATGGAGCGCAGTCCGCCCGCTTCGGAACTTTTGGAACACATCACCCAATTCCGGCGTGAGCCCGAACATCAGCGTCGCCATCCGGAAGTCGTCGTGCTCGGAGGTTGGGTACTTATTGAGGAGATCCCGAGCCATCTTACGCCCTCGATACGTGCCACATGCAGGGCAGAGAGGGCGACGGCACCAGTGGGTCACTTCGAGTGCAGTCTTAGGAACGATTAGGGACCGCCCGCATGATTCAAATTTACTTCTTTCAGCTACAAGCTTTCTGTAATCCGGCAGCGGACTATGAGGCCAATTCCAAAGCTCTTCCGTAGCATCATCATAAGCTCTTAAAACAATTTTTCTAACATCTACATGCTTCATTACTAAATCCATAACTCAACGTATATAGATTTATACCGAAGTCATGCTTTCGATGTCAAAATTACAATTTTTGTACTTGAAACGATCTACAATATGCAGATTTCCGATATCGAAATTCTGTTTTAGATATCTTAAATCCGCAGCCGAACGCGCAGCGTCAGCCGCCACACGGGACATGCGCCGGTAACTTCGAGAACTAAGATCTGATTTGGGCTTCTTTGAACCACCGCAGCAAATTCAGGGACCAAGGGAGTCCGATCTGCTGTAGCTAAAAGCTGTAGCTAATGAAGCTAAACCACAAGCTAAGTGCTTGATTTAGCTTGTTGGCGCTCCCTAGGGGACTCGAACCCCTGTTTTCGCCGTGAGAGGGCGACGTCCTAGACCGCTAGACGAAGGGAGCTAGCAAGGCGAAGGCCGCTCGTATAACCAGCTCCGGGAAACCCTTCAAGCCCCTTCGTGCAAAAAAGCGAAGGAGCGGTGTCGGCGAGGATGCGGTGAGCGGCGAAATTCGGAAGGAATGGGTTCTTGAGGACGGGGCGCCGGCGGAGCGGCTCGACAGGGTGCTGGCGCAGCTCGCCGGCGATCTGTCCCGCAGCCGCCTGCAGGCCCTGATCCGCGAGGGCCGGGTGGATGTCGACGGGGCGCCCGCGCGCGATCCGAGCCGCAAGGTCGCCGGCGGCACGCGAATCGGCCTCGCCGTGCCGCCGCCCGCCCCGGCGGAGCCGCAGGGCGAGGCGATGGCCCTCGCCGTGGTCTACGAGGACGACGACCTCATCGTCATCGACAAGCCGGCGGGGCTCGTGGTCCATCCGGCGGCGGGGCACGAATCGGGCACCCTCGTCAATGCGCTCATCGCCCATTGCGGGGAGAGCCTGTCCGGGATCGGCGGCGTCAAGCGGCCGGGCATCGTACATCGCCTCGACAAGGACACCTCCGGCCTGCTGGTGGTCGCCAAGAACGACCGAGCCCACCAGGGCCTCGCGGCGCAGTTCGCCGACCACGGCCGCTCCGGTCCGCTGGAGCGGGCCTATCTCGCCCTGGTCTGGGGCGTTCCGGCCCGCCAGCACGGGACCGTGGCGGCCTCCCTCGCCCGCAGCGTTCACAATCGCGAGAAGATCGCCGTCGTTCCGGACGGGCGGGGCCGCCACGCCGTGACCCATTACGAGCTGCTGGAGGCACTGCCTGCGGATGTTCCGGTGGCGAGCCTGGTGCGCTGCGCGCTCGAGACGGGACGCACGCATCAGATCCGGGTGCACATGGCCCATCTCGGCCATCCGCTCCTCGGCGACGCGCTCTACGGGTCGGGCTTCAAGACCAAGGCGAACCGCCTGTCCGGACCGCAGAAGGCCGCGCTGGAGGCTCTCGGCCGGCAGGCGCTGCATGCGGCCGTGCTCGGGTTCGAGCACCCGGCGACGGGGGATTTCCTGCGCTTCGAGAGCGCGCTTCCCGCCGACATGAAAGCGCTTCTGGAGGCGCTGCGCGGCGGTTAGGAGACCGCCTGCGGCCAATGCTTCCGGCGCGGCCTTCCGAGCGTCAATCCGTCGCAAAAACCGGCCAAGCCGGCACCCTTGCGGAGGCCGCGCGTTGTCACCTCCTGAAACCCATATGCCTCTGTTCTGACAAGGTTGAACCGTCTATATAGGAAACGGGCGGCCGGCTGCTCATGGGGGCCGCCCCAGGTTTGCCTCGTTTCAAGAGGGAGCCACACAAGGAGATCGATATGGCTACGGCGCTTCCGGTGCTTGCCAACGAAGGGGGCCTTTCGCGCTATCTCGACGAAATCCGTCGGTTCCCCATGCTCGAGCCGCATGAGGAGTACATGCTCGCCAAGCGCTGGCGCGAGCATGGCGATCGCGAAGCCGCTCACAAGCTCGTGACATCCCACCTGCGCCTCGTGGCGAAGATCGCCATGGGATATCGCGGCTACGGCCTGCCGATCAGCGAGGTCGTATCCGAAGGCAATGTCGGCCTGATGCAGGCCGTCAAGCGCTTCGAGCCCGACAAGGGCTTCCGCCTCGCCACATATGCCATGTGGTGGATCAAGGCGGCGATTCAAGAATACATCCTGCGTTCCTGGTCCCTGGTGAAGATGGGGACCACCGCGAACCAGAAGAAGCTGTTCTTCAACCTCCGCAAGGCCAAGGGCCGCATCTCGGCCCTGGACGAGGGCGACCTGCATCCCGACCAGGTGAAGCAGATCGCGACCCAGCTCGGCGTGAACGAGCAGGACGTGGTGGACATGAACCGCCGCCTCAGCGGCGACGCCTCGCTCAACGCGCCCCTGCGCGAGGAGGGCGAAGGCGAATGGCAGGACTGGCTCGTGGACAACACGGAGAGCCAGGAGCAGATGCTCGTGCAGGAGGAGGAGGGCCAGAACCGCCTGGCCGCCCTGCGCAGCGCGCTTTCGGTCCTGAACCCGCGCGAGCGCCGGATCTTCGAGGCCCGGCGCCTGTCGGACGAGCCGATCACCCTCGAGGAGTTGTCCGCCGAGTTCGGCGTCTCCCGCGAGCGCGTGCGCCAGATCGAGGTGCGCGCCTTCGAGAAGGTTCAGGAGGCGGTCAAGAAGAACCTCGCCAGGATCGAGGCTCCGGAGGAGGCGCGCTGACGCCCCTCCCCTCGAAGGCTTGAGAAGGCCGCGGCGCGGAACCGCGGCTTTTTCATTGCCACTGGCTGAAGGCGCTGTTGATGACCTGCGCCCCGGAGGCGCCCTTCTCGAAGCTGATGATGGCCCGCTGGCCCGACGCCATGCGGACCGGCAGGTCGATCCAGTTGCGCCGCACGAAGAGCTCCGTGTTGCGCTCCACGTCGGTGGAGAGGTTCGACAGGCCGATCAGGAACAGGTTCTCCCGCACGGGGACCGGCAGGCCCGCCACCGGCGTGCCGCGCGCCGCCTCCTCGTCCTTGAACTGGAGCAGGCCCACGTCGCGGATCACGCGCCCGCTGTCGCCGGCACGGGTGGTGAAGGAGATCTCCACCGTGTGCGAGGCGGGGAGCGTCGCGTCGAGATTGCGGCGCAGCACCATCTTCATCGTCAGCCCGGCCTCGGGAATCTCCACATTGGCCGTCACGGCCCGCTGGAGCGGCTGGCCCTGGCCGGGGTTGACGTCCTCCAGCCGCCAGACGACCCGGCCCGTCTGCGCCTTCGGCGTCTGAGGGTTGGCCGGATCCTCCTCGTAGAGGACGGCGCGCTGGGCGACGCCGATCTCCTGCCGGGGCTGGGACGGCGCAGGGGCCGGCGTGGCGGGGGCACCGACGCGGTCGCTGTTCTTGGGAGCCTCGGCCGGGACCTGGGGCGCCTCCGCGACGGGCGTCTGAGGCGTCAGGTCCTCGGGCCTGTCCCGCCACAGGAACGCGACGCCCGCGATCGCGGCGATCACGAGGGCGAGAACGGCGCCGAGGATGATCGTGCGCGTGCGCTTGCCGTCCTGGATGCCGGGATGGGGCCGCGTCTCGATCCGCGGACGGGCGGCGGCCGCCTCAGGAGCGGACGGCTCCAGATCCTCCGCAGCGTCCTCCGGGGCGGAGGCCGCGGGCGCTGACAGGGGCACCACCGCTGGCTCGGCGCGACGCGGGGGCGGCGCGGAAAGGGCGGCCGGATCGAAATCGAAGTCCTTGATCGTGAAATCCGCCTCCACCCGGCGGATCGCCTCGTCCAGGGAGCGGCTTTCCTTCTCGATGTCCGCCTCGGACAGAGGCGGGTCGAGCGAGCGCAGCTGGGCGACGAGTGCCGAACGGGCGCGCTCGTAGACGGCGCGCCGCATCTCGGGCGTCCGGTCCGACAAGCCTTCGACGGCTCGGGCAATCAGGGGGTAATAATCTGCCATTTGCCCTCGGAATGGCCCGGAGCGCGCCCGTCGTCAACCCTCAAAGGGGTTCTTCATGAGGATTGTGTCGTCCCGTTCCGGCGAGGTCGAGAGAACCGCCACGGGCGCGCCGATCAGCTCCTCGATGCGGCGGACGTACTTGATGGCCTGGGCCGGCAGCTCCGCCCAGGAGCGCGCGCCCGCGGTGGAGCCGCTCCACCCCTCCATCTCCTCGTAGATCGGCTCCACGCGCGCCTGCGCGCCCTGGCTCGCCGGGAAGTAGTCGATGGTCTCCCCGTCCAGGCGATAGCCGACGCCGATCCTGATGGTCTCGAACCCGTCGAGGATGTCGAGCTTGGTGAGCGCGATGCCGTCGATGCCCGAGGTGCGGACGGTCTGCCGCACCAGCGTCGCGTCGAACCAGCCGCAGCGGCGCTTGCGGCCCGTCACCACGCCGAACTCCTTGCCCTTCTGGCCGATGAGCTCGCCGGTCTCGTCGAAGAGCTCCGTCGGGAAGGGGCCCTCGCCCACCCGGGTCGTGTAGGCCTTGGCAATGCCGAGCACATAGCCGACGGCGCCCGGACCCAGGCCGGAACCCGTCGCCGCCTGGCCCGCCACCGTGTTGGAGGAGGTGACGAAGGGATAGGTGCCGTGGTCCACGTCGAGGAGCGCCCCCTGCGCGCCCTCGAACAGGATGCGCTTGCCGGCCCGGCGCTCCTCGTCCAGCAGCCGCCACACGGCGTCCATGTAGGGCAGGACCTTGTCGGCGACGGAGGCGAGCTCCTCGAAGATCGCCCTGGGCTCGAATTCCGGCAGGCCGAAGCCCCGGCGCAGCGCGTTGTGGTGCGTGAGCAGCCGGTCGATCTTCTCCGGTAGGGAGCGGAGATCGGCGAGGTCCATGAGGCGGATCGCCCGGCGGCCCGCCTTGTCCTCGTAGGCCGGACCGATGCCCCGCTTGGTGGTGCCGATCTTGGTCCCGGCGCTGCCGCTCTCGCGCAGGGCGTCGAGCTCGCGATGGATGGACAGGATCAGGGTCGCGTTCTCGGCGATGCGCAGGTTGTCGCGGGTGATGGCGACGCCCTGCTCGGCCAGGCGCTCCACCTCGGCGGCGAGGGCGTGCGGGTCGAGCACCACGCCGTTGCCGATCACCGACAGCTTGTTGGGGCGCACGACACCCGAGGGCAGCAGCGAGAGCTTGTAGACCTTGTCGCCGATCACGAGGGTATGGCCGGCATTGTGGCCGCCCTGGAAACGCACGACCACGTCGGCCTGCTCGGACAGCCAGTCGACGATCTTGCCCTTGCCCTCGTCGCCCCACTGGGCGCCCACGACAACCACGTTCGCCATCGCTCTCAAGCCTCACATGAAAAAACCCCGGCGCAAGGCCAGGGTTCGGGGTGGGAAAAACCTTGCAAACCCTCATGATGGATCGGGGCCGCGAGGTCAAGCCGGAATAGGGCCCGCCGTTCCCTTCCGGCCCTTTCAGGCCCGTCCGCGGGCGCTCTTCGCGGGCTTGACCCGGTGGGCGACGAAGTTGCGGATCTCGCGGGTGCGGCGCTCGGGATCGAGCACCTCCGCATCGAGCCCGTGCCGCCAGGCCAGGTCGGAACGGTCCGGCTGCGCGTGAAGGGTCCTGAGGTCGGCGACATAGGCGGCGGCATCCTCCGCCGTGCGGCAGAAGCCTTCGTCGAGGAGGATGGCGGTGCGCCGGTCGAGGATGACGGCCAGTTCCTCGAGGCTGAACTCGGGATGGTACTGCACGCCCCAGAAGGTCCCGCCGCCCGCGGCGATCTCCGCCGCCTGCACGAAGGACACTCCGTTGGAGGCGAGGACGGTGCAGCCCGGCGGCGGCACCGTGACCATGTCGAGATGGATGGCCGGCGCGTCGTACACCGCCGGCCGCCCCGCGAGCAGGGCATGCCCCTGCCCGGCCTCGGTCCGCGCCAGCCGCCGGGCGAAGCCGATCTCGCGGCCCGAGGGATTGGGCCTGACGTCCCCGTCGGCGGCCACGGCCGCCACCTGGAGCCCCCAGCAGGATCCGAAGCTGGGGGTGCCGGAGGCATAGATCGCCCGCATGAGGTCGATCTGGCGCAGGATGTCGGGCGTGCGGTCGTAGATGTTGAGGTGGGAGCCGGTCAGGACGATGCCGTCGTAGGACTCCAGACCGGCCGCGTCGGGCAGGTTGGCCCCCTCGTCGGCCGGGAAGGCCAGGTCGCAGACCGCGTCGGGCTCGATGTCCTGCAACACGGCAGCATAGGACTCCGAGGGCATGAGTCCATAGACGTCCTTGTGGGCCTGCCTTGCGCCCCGCGTATTGCCCTCGACCACCAGAAATCTTAAGCCCATGACCTCACGAAGCCTCCTTCCGCGCCGGTTTATCCGAACGGCGCGCGGCGGCAAGCGTCCGGAGAGCGCCGGCCCATGAAATTCCTGCATGCGATCTGGAAGGGTTTCTTCGGACAGGCCTACCTGCTCCTGGTCGCGACTACCCTGTTCTGGGGCGGGAACGCCATCGCGGGGCGCCTCGCGGTGGGCGAGATCTCGCCCATGGTGCTCACCTGCCTCCGGTGGGTTCTGGTGGTCTGCACGATGCTCCCCCTTCTGGGCCGCCGGCTCGCGGCCGAATGGCCGCCGATCCGGCGCCGCTGGCTCTTCGTGACCCTGATGGGCGCCTTCGGCTTCACGGCCTTCAACGCCCTGTTCTACGCCGCGGCCCACCACACCAGCGCCGTCAACCTCACGATCTTCCAGGGCGCCATTCCCGTCCTGGTGCTCCTGGGCACGGTCCTGTTCTTCCGCGCCCCGGTCCTGCCCCTGCAGGTGCTCGGCATGATCGTGACCGTCGCCGGCGTCGTGATCGTCTCGGTCAAGGCGGATTTCGAAATCCTGCGGACCCTGGCGCTCAACGTCGGCGACGTGTGGATGCTGATCGCCTGCCTGTTCTACGCGGGCTACACCCTGGGGCTGCGGCACCGGCCGCCGGTGACGGGCCTCGTGTTCTTCACGGCGCTCGCCCTCGTGGCCTTTCTGACGTCGCTGCCGCTCCTCGCCGTCGAGATCGTCCGCGGCAGCGCGCAATGGCCGACCCTCAAAGGGTGGGCGGTGCTGGCCTACGTGGCCTTCCTGCCCTCGCTCCTGGCGCAGGTCTTCTTCATCCGCGGCGTGGAGCTGATCGGCCCGGCCCGGGCGGGCCTGTTCGTGAATCTCGTCCCGGTCTTCGGGGCCCTCCTCGCCGTGCTTCTCCTGGGAGAGCCCTTTGCGTTCTATCACGCGCTCGGCCTCGTCCTCGTGCTCGGCGGCATCTGGCTCGCGGAGCGGCGGGCATAGGCGCAACGCCGTCATTCCGGGCCCAGCACTCCGCGCCGTCCCGGAATGACGGAGCGGTTTCAGAACCGCACGGCGCGGGCGCGCTTGACCTGCGGGATCTCTTCGATCCTGCGCAGGAGCTCGTCGGAGACGGGCTGGTCCACGGAGACGAAGCAGATGGCGTCGCCGCCCGGCTTGTCGCGGCCGAGGGCGAAGGTCGCGACATTGACGCCGGACTCGCCGAGCAGCGTGCCGAAGCGGCCGATGAAGCCGGGCTTGTCGGCGTTGCGGACGTAGATCATGTTCGGCGCGAACTCCGCATCCACCGCGATGTCGCGGATCTCCGTGACGCGCGGCTTGCCGTCCTGGAACACGGTGCCGCCCGCGTGGCGCACCATGTCCTCCGCCTCCACCACGATGCGGATGAAGCTCTCGTAGTCGCGCGCGGCGTTCTCGCGCTTGACCTCCTCGACCGTGATGCCGCGCTCGCGGGCGACGATAGGCGCCGACACCATGTTGATGTCCTGCAGGAAGGGGCGCAGCACGCCGGTGACGGCGGCCGAAGTGAGGGCGCGGGTGTTCATCTCCGCCACGTCGCCTTCGTATTCGATGCGGACGCCCTTGATGGGGGCTTCCGTGAGCTGGCCCAGGAACGAGCCGAGCTTCTCGGCGAGCGCCACGAAGGGCTTGAGGCGCGGCGCCTCCTCGGCGGTGATGGAGGGGAAGTTCACCGCGTTCTGGATCGCACCCTGGAGCAGGTAGTCGGACATCTGCTCCGCGATCTGCAGCGCCACGTTCTCCTGCGCCTCCGTGGTGGCCGCGCCGAGATGGGGGGTGCAGACCACGTTGGGATGGCCGAAGAGCGGGTTTGCGGTGGCGGGCTCCTCCGAGAACACGTCGAAGGCCGCTCCCGCCACATGGCCGCTGTCGAGGGCGGCGCGCAGCGCCACCTCGTCCACCAGCCCGCCGCGGGCGCAGTTGACGATGCGCACGCCCTTCTTGGTCTTGTTGAGGGCGTCGGCCGAGAGGATGTTCCTGGTCTTCTCCGTCATCGGCACGTGCAGGGTGATGATGTCGGCCCGGCGCAGCAGCTCGTCGAGCTCCACTTTCTCGACGCCGATCTCGACGGCGCGCTCCGGCGACAGGAAGGGATCGTAGGCGATGACCTTCATGCGCAGGCCGAGGGCCCGGTCCGCGACGATGGAGCCGATGTTGCCGCAGCCGATGACGCCGAGCACCTTGCCGGTCAGCTCGACGCCCATGAAGCGGTTCTTCTCCCACTTGCCGGCCTGGGTCGAGGCGTCCGCCTGCGGGATCTGTCGCGCGAGCGCGAACATCATGGCGATGGCGTGCTCGGCGGTGGTGATGGAGTTCCCGAAGGGCGTGTTCATGACGATGACGCCCTTCGCCGTGGCGGCGGGAATCTCGACATTGTCGACGCCGATGCCGGCGCGGCCGATCACCTTGAGCTTCGCCGCCTTCTCCAGGATCTTCGCCGTGACCTTGGTGGCGGAACGGATGGCGAGGCCGTCGTAGCCGCCGATCGCGGCGGCAAGCCTGTCCTTGTCCTTGCCGAGATCGGGCTGGAAATCCACGTCGATGCCGCGATCCTTGAAGATCTGCACGGCGGCGGGCGAGAGGGCGTCGGAAATGAGGACGCGGGGAGCGGGCATGGTGCACCTGTGTCTGTAGCGTCGACCCGGCCAAGCGCGGCGCGCGCCGGGACCGTGATGGGAGTCCAGGGGGGTGGGAGCGCCCCCGGATCGCGACATGGCCGCGTCCGGGATGGCGCATGAAATCAAGCCGCTTTCGCGAGCTTCGCCTTTTCCTGCGCGAAGGCCCAGTCGAGCCAGGGCGTCAGGGCCTGAAGGTCCGGGGCCTCCACCGTCGCGCCGCACCAGATGCGTAGGCCGGGAGGCGCGTCGCGATAGGCGCCGATGTCGAAGGCGACGCCTTCCTTGTCGAGGGTGGCGGCGATGCCCTTGGCGACCTGCGCCACGGCCTCGGCGCCCTTGGCGACCACGTCCGGATCGGCGACGACGAGGCAGACGCTGGTGTTGGAGGCGGTCGCGGGATCCCTGGCGAGGTTGGCGATCCAGGGCGTGCGGGCGGCCCAGTCGTGGATCACCTTCGCATTGGCGTCGGCCTTGGCGACGAGGCCGCTCAGGCCGCCGATGCCCTTCGCCCATTCGAGCGCGTCGATGTAGTCCTCGACGCAGAGCATGGACGGGGTGTTGATGGTCTCGCCCTCGAAGATGCCCTCGATGAGCTTGCCGCCCTTGGTCATGCGGAAGATCTTCGGCAGGGGCCAGGCGGGCTTGTAGGTTTCGAGCCGCTCGACCGCGCGCGGCGAGAGGATGAGCATGCCGTGGGCCGCCTCGCCGCCGAGCACCTTCTGCCAGGAGAAGGTGACCACGTCGAGCTTGGCGAAATCGAGCCTCTGCGCGAAGGCCGCCGAGGTGGCGTCGCAGATGGTGAGCCCCTCGCGGTCCGCGGCGATCCACTCCGCATCGGGCACGCGCACGCCGGAGGTGGTGCCGTTCCAGGTGAAGACCACGTCGCGGGTCCTGGTGTCGACCTGCGAAAGATCCGGCAGCTCGCCGTAGGGCGCGGTGATGATGCGGGCATCGTCCAGCTTGAGCTGCTTGACCACGTCGGTGACCCAGCCCTCGCCGAAGCTCTCCCAGGCCAGCATGTCCACGGGCCGGGCGCCGAGCAGCGACCACAGGGCCATCTCCACCGCGCCCGTGTCGGAGGCGGGAACGATGCCGATGCGATAATCCGCAGGGACCTCGAGCACCTCGCGGGTGAGGTCGATGGCCCGCTTCAGGCGCGCCTTGCCGACCTTGGCGCGGTGCGAGCGGCCGAGGGCGTCGGTCTTCAGGTTGTGGAGGGACCATCCGGGGCGCTTCGCGCAGGGGCCGGACGAAAAGAAGGGCGCGCGAGGACGCGCGGCGGGGAGATCTGTCATGTCGTTCCATCCTTGCAGATGGGCGCCTCTCGTTGGGGAGAGGTGTCCCGCCGACAGGTATGCGGGAGCGGCCCCGGCCAGTCAAGACAATTCGGCGACGTCCCTCCGGACGACACGTCTCAGGAAGGCGGGAACCAGGCCCGCTCCCGCCGGGCGAACCACAGGCCGCCGGGATCCTCGTCCCTGGCGCCGTTGGCGAGCCATTCGCGCACCACGTTCTCGACGATCTCGTCCGGTGTCGAACCGTATTGCGGCTGCGCGATCCACTCGTGCTCGCCTTCCAGCCCGCCACCCACGACCGGCACCGCGCCGCACGACAGCAGCTCGGCGATGCAGCGCCGGACATAATCGGTCAGCGCCTCGCCTTCGAGGCCGAAGCCAATGCGGCCACCCGGCACGATCCGCCACATCCCGACCGCGTCGACGGGAAGTTCGTTGGCCACCATCTTGATCCATTCGCTCATGGGACGGCCATACCTGAGGTGTTTAGGTTCTTCCGTTGTCATTTCTGGTGCACCTTTATCCATTAACAACATCGGGATGATTGTTCTGAATGACATCAATCGTGATGCCATGGTCCTCGCTCCGTCTCACTCCAAAGACGGACCCGTCCGGACGCCGGCACTAAAGGCCGCTATATCCCACAGGCGACCGGACCATTTGCGAGCCCGGTGTAAGAGCTTCCAGCAGCTCGTTGAATTTCAGCGGAGTCACCGTACGTGTTGTTTCGTCCATGCCCCTGTACCGCATCCCGACATGCTGCCCGTTGGGCATGAGGATTTCCTCCATCGGTCCCCGGACAGGCTCTGGCCTGCCCAGTTCCCTCAGCCGCGCTGCCGCCTGTAAGGCCGCCTGTAAGGCTGCGGATTCGTTCGCCAGGATCTCGCCCTCGACTCCTTCGTAGATGCTCGGCCTCGGGCGCCAGTTGGGATCGTGTCTCTGCACCTCCCGCACGAGCGCGCGGGCATGTGCCGCCGACACGTCGAGGCGCACTTCCTGCGCCGGCGTCGTCTCGTAAGTCCGGCCACGGATGACGCGTGCCCCGCCCCCTCCCGGGCGCGGGGACACGGGCTCGACAGGGGCGGAACCGCCCCCATCGGTCCGCTGTCCGCCATCCGGATGGCCGGCGGGGACGTGCGGCTGGGCCGGGTTGAACCGCCTCAAGGCCAGGGATATCCGGAGGGATCCCAGCTCCAGCTGAGCGGCCGCGAAGGCCTCGCGGGCGCCCGGCAATTCCCGCATCTGCGAATGGGAAAAGTCATAAGGCAATTCCGACACTCCGAAACATCCATGTATTGTCGGAACATAACATGGACACTATCAAGCCTCCTTGGATCGGAGCCGATGGGAGCGAGACTTTCGGAGAGCGGCAGATTACGAAATCGTAATACAAAATTCCGTGTGCCCTGCGCTATGGTGGCGGGGCTTGGCCCGTAATGTGCTAGGAACTCCGCCAGAAAAACCGTCACAGGAGCGAGCATGCGTGTGTCCCGTCAGCTCGCCGTCATTGCCGTGCTGGGGGCAGCAGGGTTTGGCGGCTGGTACGCCTATCAGGGCGGCCATCTCGCGAAGGCGCCGCTCGTCGGCGCCTATTTCGCGAAGGCGGAGGACCCTGCGGCCCGGTCCGGGCGGGGCGGACGCGGCGGCCCCCCGGGCCCGCCCACCGTCGAGGTGAGCACGGTCGGGACGGGACGGATCGTCGAGACCCGCGAGTCGGTGGGCACCGTCCGCGCCTATGAATCCATCACCGTGACCGCGAAGATCGCCGGCGTGATCGCCGAGATCGGCTTCGAGGAGGGCCAGAAGGTCAAGGCCGGCAACATGCTCGTGCAGCTCGACGCGGCGGAGCGCAAGGCCGAGATCGAGCAGGCCATCGCGGAGACGAACCGCGCCATCGCGCAGCGGAACGAGGTGGCGATCAAGCTGGAGCGTGCCCAGGCGCTCAACCGCACCGGCGCCGGAACGGGCGCCCAGGTGGAGGACCTGACCGCCCAGGTGAAGTCCCTCGAAGGCGCCATCGCCTCCGCCCAGGCCCAGCGCAAGGCCGCGGAAGCGCGCCTCGAGGACCTGACGATCCGCGCCCCCTTCGCGGGCCGGGTCGGCACCCGCGCGGTGTCCCTCGGCGCCTTCATCTCTCCCGGCACCCGCATCACGACCCTCGACGACCTGTCCAGGGTGAGGCTCGACTTCGCCGTGCCGGAGAACCTCCTCGGACGCCTCAAGCCCGGCCAGGCGGTGAACGCCACCTCCCCGGCCTACAAGGGTCGGATCTTCAAGGGCGCGGTCTCGACCATCGACACCCGGGTCGACCCGACCACGCGGACCGTGCGCCTGACCGCGGATTTCGACAACCCGGACGAGGCGCTCAAGCCCGGCATGTTCCTGTCCGTCACCCTGGAGGTGACGACGAAGGACGACGCGGTGATCGTGCCAGAGGAGGCCATCGTCAGCGAGGGCCTGCGCCAGCTCGTCTATCCGGTGAAGGACGGCAAGGTCGAGCGCCGCATCGTCACCATCGGACAGCGCCAGAACGGGAAGGTGGAGATCGTCGACGGCCTCAGGGCGGGCGAGACCATCGTCGTGCTCGGCGTCCAGCGCGTGCGCCCCGGCCAGGAGGTCGTCGCACGGCCCGCCGGCTCCGCGCCGGCGCCCCAGCCGCAGCAGCCGCCTCCCGGAAATCGGGAGCAGCCCTCGCGCAGCTCGCTCAACCTCCCGCAGGCCATCGGCACCGCCGCGGCCGCGGAGCGCAACTGAGGGAACGACGATGCCATTTCTGTCCGGGGCGGCGGGCGTGAAGGAGGCTTCCCGCTCAGGCCATCCCGACATCAGCCGGACTCGATAGGGCCATGCAGGTTTCCGACCTCTTCATCCGCCGTCCCGTCTTCGCCGTCGTGGTCAGCCTGCTGCTGGTCGTGGGCGGCCTCGCCTCGCTCATCAACCTGCCGGTGCGGGAATATCCGAGCGTCGACCGGCCCGTCGTGTCCGTCTCGACGATCTATCGCGGCGCGTCCAACGAGGTGATCGAAAGCCGCGTGACGGAGGTGATCGAAGGCGCCGTCGCCGGCATCGAGGGCATCCGGCAGATCAACTCGCAGAGCCAGAACGAGCGCTCCTCCGTCTCCATCGAGTTCGACGTGTCGCGGGATCCGGAAGGCGCGACCTCCGACGTGCGCGACGCGGTGTTCCGGGTCGTGGGGCGCCTGCCCGACGGAGTCGATCAGCCGGTCATCCGCAAGGTGGACGACAACGCCTCCGCGATCATGTGGATCAGCGTCACCTCCACCACCTACGACGCGCTGGAGCTGAGCGACTTCCTCAAGCGCGTCTACGTGGACCGGCTCTCCACGGTTCCGGGCGTCGCCAACGTCTACCTCGCCGGCGAGCGGCGCTATGCCATGCGGATCTGGGTCGACCGGGCGGCGCTCGCCGCCCGCAACCTCACGGTCCAGGACCTGGAGAGCGCCATCAAGAAGCAGAACGTGGAGCTGCCGGGCGGGCGCATCGAATCCCTTCAGCGCGAGTTCACGGTGAAGACCGATTCCCGCCTCGCCTCTCCGCGCGACTTCGAGCAGGTCATCGTCTCCAACAAGAACGGCCACCTCGTCCGTCTCGGCGAGGTGGCGAAGGTCGAGGTGGGCGCGCAGGACACGCGCTTCGAGTTCTACGACTCGGGCAAGACCGCCGTCGGCATTGGCATCGTGCGCCAGTCCACCGCCAACACGCTCTCCGTGGCCAACGACGTGCGCGCGGAGCTCGCCAAGCTGAACGAGTCCCTGCCGCCAGGAACCGCGGCGGAGGTGTCCTACGACGAGAGCCAGTTCATCAGCGCGTCGATCAACGGCGTGCTGCGCACGCTGGTGGAGGGCCTCATCCTCGTCGTCCTGGTGATCCTGCTGTTCCTGCGCGACTGGCGGTCCACCATCGTCGCCATGGTGGCGATTCCCGTCTCCATCATCGCCGCCTTCATGGTGATGAGCTACTTCAACGCCTCGGTGAACGTGCTGACGCTGCTCGCCATCGTGCTCGCCATCGGCATCGTGGTGGACGACGCCATCGTGGAGATCGAGAACGTCCACCGGCGCATCGAGGAGGGGCAGCCGCCGCTCCTCGCCTCCTTCGACGGAGCGCGGGAGATCGGGTTCGCGGTGATCGCCACCACGGCGACGCTCATGGCCGTGTTCGTGCCGCTGGCCTTCATGACCGGCAACACCGGCAAGCTGTTCCGCGAGTTCGCCATCACCCTCGCCGCGGCGATCTTCTTCTCCGGCGTGGTGGCCCGGACGCTCACGCCCATGCTCTGCTCCAAGCTGATGGTGCCGGCCCACGGCCGCATCCAGACGATGACGGAGCCGTTCTTCACGGGCATGAACAACGCCTACCGCCGCCTCCTCTCGAAGGCCCTCAACGCGCCGCTGGTGATCCTCGCCATGGGTGTCGCCGTGTCCTTCGCGGCTTACGGCCTGTTCCAGATGATTCCGCAGGAGTTCGCGCCGACCGAGGACCGGGGTGCGATCATCGTGCAGATCAGCGCGCCCGAGGGCGCGAGCCTCGACTACACCCGCGAGCGGGTGAAGGAGGTCGAGCGGCAGATCATCCCCTACCGGGACAAGGGCATCGTCGCCTCGATCACGAGCCAGGTCGCGCCCGGCTTCGCGCGGCCCTCGCCGGTCAATTCCGGCATCATCATCGTGCGCCTCGTCCCCTGGGACAAGCGCACCATGAAGCAGCAGCAGCTGACCCAGGAGCTGTTCGGCAAGGTCTCCAACTTCCCCGGCGCCCGCGCCTTCCCCATCAACCCGGGCTCCCTCGGCCAGCGCGGCCTGTCGCAGCCGATCCAGTTCGTGCTCGGCGGGCCCGACTACGACACCCTGCGGCAGTGGCGGGACATCGTGATGCAGAAGGCCCAGGAGACCGGGCTCTTCGTCAACATGGATTCCAACTACAAGGAGTCGCAGCCCGACATCCGCGTGCGCATCGACCGCGCCCGCGCCGCCGACCTCGGCGTTTCGGTGGAGGATATCGGCCGCACCCTGGAGCTGATGTTCGGCGAGACCGAGATCTCGACCTTCGTCAGCCGCGGCGAGGAATACGGGGTCATCATCCGCGGCCGCCCCGAGGACAGGGCGACGCCGAACGACCTGACCAACACCTTCATCCGCGCCGCGAACGGCGATCTCGTGCCCCTCTCCTCCTTCGTGACCCTCGCCGAGACCGCGGCGCCGCAGACGCTCAACCGCTTCGACCGGCTGCGCTCCATCACGATCCAGTCGTCCCTTCGCCCCGGCGTGTCGATCGGCGAGGGCCTCGACGCCCTCGAACGGATCGTGCAGGAAAACCTGCCCGCGGAGGCGCGGATCGGCTACACCGGCCAGTCGAAAGACTTCCGCGAATCCTCCAACGCGATCTACGTCACGTTCGGCATGGCGCTGCTCGTGGTCTTCCTGGTGCTGGCGGCCCAGTTCGAGAGCTGGATCAACCCGTTCATCATCATGCTCACCGTGCCGCTGGCCGTCACCGGCGGGCTGGCGGCGCTGGCGCTGACGGGTCAGTCCCTCAACATCTACAGCCAGATCGGCATGATCCTGCTCATCGGCCTCATGACGAAGAACGGCATCCTCATCGTCGAGTTCTCGAACCAGCTGCGCGAGCGCGGCTATACGGTGCGGGACGCGGTGGTCGAGGCGTCCGTGCTGCGCCTGCGCCCGATCCTGATGACGTCGATCGCCATGATCGGCGGCGCCATCCCCCTCGCCTGGTCCTCCGGCGCTGGCGCCGAGGCCCGCAACGCCATCGGCTCCGTGATCGTCGGCGGCGTCACCCTCTCGACGCTCCTGACGGTTCTCGTGGTGCCGTCGATCTACCTTCTCATCGGCGGCTATACCAGGCCCGCCACCTACGTGAGCGACCTGATCGAGACCCTGCGTGCCCAGACCGGCCTGCGTCCGCACGGAGAGGAGCTGGGCGGCCCGACCGAGCACCGCCCGCCCGCACATCCGGCGGAATGACCGCCGGCTGGAGCATCGCGCGCGAAAGTGGGAACCGGCTTTGCGCGACAAGATGCTCGAGATCGGAAACTGGGAGCATCGGTCGTGAGTTCGCGGTCACGTCCGAGGTTCTGCCGCTCTACTGGAATGCGTAGCGCAGGCCGAGGCGGAGCTCCTGCGTGCCGATGCTCCGCGCGCGGAGCGGCGGCTGCGCTCCTTCGAGGTCGGTACGGGCCCCGCCCAGATGCGTGTAGCGGTAGGCGAGATCCAGCTTGAGCCGATCTGCCAGGTCGATGGCGACGCCACCCGTGAGCGCCCAGGCGAGAGCGGTCCTGGTGCCCGACGGCAGGGGAACCGCCTCCGCCCCCGCCAACCGCGCCGCATCGTCGAACCGGTTGCGGCCGATCCCGATGCCCGCTCCGAGATAGGGCGTGACGCCGCTCCACAGCGGCAGGTCGAGATAGGCGTTGACGAGAACGGTCGTGGCCTGGAAGTCCGCCCGGTCGAAAGCGAGGCTTGACACGCCGAAGCGGCGGCCTTCATAGGGCCCGCCGAAGCGGTGGTCGACGGTCAGGTCGGCCCTGAGCCAGGAGGCCAGCCGGTAGCCGATGCCCGCCCCGAGAGCGGTCTCCCGGTCGAGCCTCGCCTTGGCCAGGGGCGGCACGTCGGCCGTTCCGGCATCGCGTCCGTGACGCAGCACCGGCTCGTCGAGTCCGATATCCCCGCGCAGGTACCAGCCGGCGCCGTCGCTCTCGTCGGAATCGTCGAGCACCGGGGCGGGCGGCAGGTCGACGGCCCGGGCGGGCGGCGCACCGAGACACAGGGCCAGGCCCGCCAGGACAAACGCAATCCGGCGCAATCGGGAACCTCCGCGAAGAACCATCCGAAACCGGTCCGGCAGGACCGCGGATGCAACCCTAAGGCGGAGTGGTTAAGCGCCGATTAACCTTAACAGAAGGGATCGGATCGAGCGGTGTCGCCCCGGCGGCCGCCTGAGGCGCCGGGACGGCGGCAGAGCGATCCTACGCCGCGCCCTTGACCGGCGCGTCGGCGAGGGTCTGGCTCGCGGCGCGGCTCACCGCGTCGACCACGTCGTCCACCACCCGGGCGATGAGGTCGCTGTCGTCGCCCTCCGCCATGACGCGGATGACCGGCTCCGTGCCGGAGGGCCGGATGACGAGGCGGCCCCGGGCGCCCAGGCGCTCGCGCCCGGCCTCGATGGCCTTGACCACGGTTTCGGACTGCAGGGGCTGCCCGGACTTGTAGCGCACGTTCTTGAGGATCTGCGGCAGGGGCTCGAAGCAGTGGCAGACCTCGGAGACCGGGCGGTCGAGCCGCTTCACCACGGCGAGCAGCTGGAGCGCGGCGATGAGGCCGTCGCCCGTCGTGGTGTAGTCCGACATGATGATGTGGCCGGACTGCTCGCCGCCGAGGTTGAAGCCGTGGGCGCGCATGTGCTCCAGCACGTAGCGGTCGCCCACCGCGGTGCGCACGAGGCTCAGGCCCAGTTCGCCGAGGAAGCGCTCGAGGCCCAGGTTGGACATGACGGTCGCGACGATGCCGCCCTGCGACAGGCGTCCGTCCTCCTGCCAGGAGCGGGCCACGACGGCCATGAGCTGGTCGCCGTCGACCTTGTGGCCCTTCTCGTCGACGATCAGCACGCGGTCGGCATCCCCGTCGAGGGCGATGCCCACGTCCGCCCGCAGCTCGCGCACCTTGTGGACGAGGGCGTCGGGCGCGGTGGAGCCGACCTCGTGATTGATGTTGAAGCCGTTGGGCTCGACGCCGATGGACATGACCTCGGCGCCAAGCTCCCACAGCGCCTCGGGAGCGACCTTGTAGCCGGCGCCGTTGGCGCAGTCGATCACGACGCGCATGCCCTCGAGGTCGAGCTGGCGCGGCAGGGTGCGCTTGGCGAATTCGATGTAGCGGGCATCCGCGCTCTCGATGCGCTTGGCGCGGCCGAGCAGGGAGGAGCCGGCGAGGCGGAGCGAAAGGTCGGAATCGATCAGGCTCTCGATCTCGCGCTCCACGTCGTCGTTGAGCTTGAACCCGTCCGGGCCGAAGAGCTTGATCCCGTTGTCCTCGTAAGGGTTGTGGGAGGCGGAGATCATGACGCCGAGGTCGCAGCGCATGGACCGCGTCAGCATGGCGACCGCCGGGGTCGGCATCGGCCCGAGGAGGAGCACGTCCATCCCCACGGAGGTGAAGCCCGCCACAAGGGCGTTCTCGATCATGTAGCCGGACAGGCGGGTATCCTTGCCGATGATGACCCGGTGCCGGTAGTCCCCCCGCTGGAACATGAGGCCCGCCGCCTGTCCCACCTTGAGGGCGAGATCCGGCGTGATGACCCCGTTGGCGCGGCCGCGGATGCCGTCCGTTCCGAAGTATTTGCGCACGTGCTGGTTCTCCGCCTTGTATAGCGCCGATATGCGCCCTGGTCTTCTCAAAGCAACCTCCCTGAATCGGGTCAAGGCTTTCGCGCCCAGCAGGCCATCACAAGTGATAAGCAATTGTTACAATGCAGAACGCAACCGGCTCCTTCCCACTCTTAAACTTGTTGGGCTCACGAAAAAACGCCCGCTCATGGCGGGCGTTTCCGTTCTTAGGGAGTGCTTCCAAAAGGTCAGGCGGACTTGAGGGTCAGGCCCGACCTCGGGTCGGGTCAGACCTGGGGCTGAGGCTCCATGCCGCCGTCGCTCTCCCGCGGGCGGCCCCGGCCGGCGGTCGGCACGGCCGAGCCGCGGCTGGAGGAGACCGTGTCCGCCGTGTCGCGGATCGGCGGCTGCCCGTCGAGAAGGTTGCGGATCTCGTCGCCGGTGAGGGTCTCGTATTCGAGGAGCCCCTTGGCCAGGATTTCGAGGTCGTTCCGCTTCTCGGTCAGGATGCGGCGCGCATCCGCCAGGCCGCCCTCGACCAGACGGCGCACCTCGGAGTCGATCTTCTGGGCGGTCGCTTCGGACACGTTCTGCTGCCGGCCCATCTGCATGCCGAGGAAGACCTCGTCCTGGTTCTCGCCGTAGGCGACGGTGCCCAGCTCGGGGGAGAAGCCCCATTTGGTCACCATCATCCGGGCGAGGCGGGTGGCCTGCTCGATGTCCGACTGGGCGCCCGAGGTCACCTTCTCCTTGCCGAAGATCATCTCCTCGGCGACGCGGCCGCCCATCATGATGGCGAGGCGGGAGGTCATCTGCTCGAAGGTCATGGAGAGCTTGTCGCGCTCGGGAAGCTGCATGACCATGCCGAGCGCCCGGCCGCGGGGAATGATGGTGGCCTTGTGCACCGGATCCGTCGCGGGGACGTTGAGGGCGACGATGGCGTGCCCCGCCTCGTGATAGGCGGTCAGGCGCTTCTCGTCGTCGGTCATGACCAGGGTGCGGCGCTCCGCGCCCATCATTACCTTGTCCTTGGCGTCCTCGAACTCGTGCATGGTGACGATGCGCTTGCCGCGGCGGGCCGCCAGCAGGGCCGCCTCGTTGACCAGGTTCATCAGGTCGGCGCCGGAGAAGCCGGGAGTGCCGCGGGCGATGACCTTCAGGTCCACGTCGGGGGCGAGCGGAACCTTGCGCACATGGACGCGCAGGATCTTCTCGCGGCCGGTGACGTCCGGGTTCGGCACCACGATCTGTCGGTCGAAGCGGCCGGGCCGCAGGAGGGCTGGGTCGAGCACGTCGGGGCGGTTCGTCGCCGCGATGATGATGATGCCCTCGTTGGCCTCGAAGCCGTCCATCTCCACCAGGAGCTGGTTGAGGGTCTGCTCGCGCTCGTCATTGCCGCCGCCCAGGCCGGCGCCGCGATGGCGGCCGACCGCGTCGATCTCGTCGATGAAGATGATGCAGGGGGCGTTCTTCTTGGCCTGGTCGAACATGTCGCGGACGCGCGAGGCGCCGACGCCCACGAACATCTCGACGAAGTCCGAGCCGGAAATGGTGAAGAAGGGCACGTTGGCCTCGCCCGCCACGGCGCGGGCGGTCAGAGTCTTACCCGTACCGGGAGGGCCGACGAGCAGCACGCCGCGCGGGATGCGGCCGCCGAGGCGCTGGAACTTCTGCGGATCGCGCAGGAACTCCACGATCTCCTGCAGGTCCTCCTTGGCCTCGTCCACGCCGGCGACGTCGTCGAAGGTCACGCGGCCATGCGCCTCCGTGAGAAGCTTGGCCTTGGACTTGCCGAAGCCCATGGCCCGCCCCGCCCCGTTCTGCATCTGGCGCGACAGGAACACCCAGGCGCCGATGAAGAGCGCGATGGGCAGGATGTTCATGAGCACCGCGATGAACCAGGGGGTCGAGTCCGATTGCGGTCGGGCGGTGATCTGCACGCCCTTCTGCTGCAGCTTCGACACCAGGGTCGGATCGTTGGGCGCGTAGGTCGTGAAGGTGCGGCCGTCCGTGTAGGTGCCGCTGATCTCCGGACCGGAGATCACAACGTTGGAGATGCGGCCGGCATCGGCATCGCTGAGGAGCTGGCTGTAGGCAATATCGCCGCTGCCGCCACGATGGCCCGGGCTCTGGAACAGCGTCACGAGCGCCAGGACCAGAAGGAAAATGACGACCCACAAGGCGAAATTGCGGAAATTTGAATTCATCGGATCAGTTTCTGCCCCAGAGGGAGATGATGCGCGAAGCTGCCCCCGCGCGGCTAAACTCAATGTAGGCGGCCCTTTCTCCCTTGCCAAGGGAATGCGGCGCCCATGCGGCATCTCATGCGGGCCTTCGATGAACCTCCGTCCGCCCGCGCCGGCGGGGCGGCTCCGGCGCGATGGCGAGGCGGCCCCGCGCATCGAGCCTGACCAGCGCCCCGGCGATGCTGACCCGGAGTCCCTCCCCTTTCGCCAGGGCCTCCCGGAGCCGGTCCGTGCAGGCCTCCAGGCGCTGCAGGCGGCCGCTCTCGATCCTCATCCCCGCCTGCCCGAGCGCATGAACGAAGAAGCGCAGCGCGATCTCGAAGGGCTCCTCGGCGAGAGGGGTGGCATCGAGCTCCAGGCCGCCCTCCCCGGACTCGGGCCGGGCGCGGGCCAGGGCCTCGGCGGCCTTGGCCTCCAGCGCCTCCTCCGCCCGGCGGGCCCGGCGGGCGAGGAGCGCGAGGCGCTCGGCGGTCATCCCCTCGGCGGCGAGGGACGGCATCAGCCGGCGCCAGCGCACCCGCGCGAAGCGTTCGTCCGCGTTGGACGGATCCTCCACATAGGGCCAGCCCTCCCGGCGGCAGAGGTCGAGGAGCGCGCGCTTGGGCCAGTCGAGGAGCGGGCGGACATGGCGCAGCCCGTCCCGGTCCCGCTCGGGGCGCATCCCGCCGAGCCCCGTGAGGCCGGAGCCGCGCGCCAGCCGCATGAGGACCGTCTCGGCCTGGTCGTCCAGGGTATGGGCGGTGACGAGATGGGTCGCGCCTTCCTCGCGGGCGAGGCGGGCGAGAAGGCCGTAGCGGGCGTCCCGGGCCGCCTCCTGAAGGCCCGTGCCGGGCTTCGGCCCGGTCCAGCGCAGGGTGCGGTGCGGAAGGCCGAGGCGCGCGGCGCCCTCTGCGACGAAGGCGGCCTCCCGCGCCGCCTCCGGCCGCAGGCCGTGATCGACGGTGGCGACGAGGACCGGGGGCCGGTTTCCGGCCTCGCGCCAGAGAGCCAGGAGATGCATGAGGGCCGTCGAGTCGGGACCGCCGGACACGGCGGCGAGGACGGCGCGGGCGGACGACAGGGAGGCGAAAAGGACATCCAGCCGTTCGGCGGAGGCGAGGTCGGCGAAGGCGGGGGAGCGGGTCACGCGGCGGGCGGCATCGGCGCGGAGGATCTTCGGCCGCACATCTTCAGCCGCACTTGGAGCGGCGCTGCTCGCGCTCGGAGGCCTGGCGGACGGCGGCGGAGGCCTGGGGATACTTGCGGTCGAGTTCGGCGAAGACGGCGCAGGCCCGGTCGCGGGCGCCGAGGCCGTTGAGGGAGACGCCGAGCTTCAGGAGCGCCTCGGGGGCGCGGGCGGCGTTCGGATGCTCCGTCGAGACGTTGAGGAACTGCTCCGCCGCCTCCCGGTAGCGGTTGCGCTGGAGGTAGGTCTCGCCGAGCCAGTAGGCAGCCTCCGGGACCAGCTTGTCGCGGGGGTTCGACTGCAGGAACCGGCGGAAGGCCATCTCGGCGTCGTCGTACCGCTGCTGTGCGAAATAGCCGTAGGCCGTCTCGAAATCGGCGCGGGGGTCCCCGATGCTGGTGGCGGCCACGCTCGGGCCGCGCGGGACGGGAACCGTGGAGGGAATCGCCGCGGTCCGGCCGCTCGGATTGATGTCGAGCGGGGCCGCATCCATGGCCCCCTCCTCTTCCTCGATCAGCTCGCCGATCCCGGAAAGCTGCTGGCCCGGAACCTGGGCTCCCCGGTTCCCGGGGAGCGGGAGGGGCTGCCCCGCATCGGCCGTCAGCGGCGCGGAAGGGGGCGTCGTCCCGAGCGGGCGGGGAGCCCCGGGCGCGCCCGGGGCCTCCGAGGGATCGAACACGTCGCTGCGCCGCTGCGGCTGGGCCGGGGCCGGGGCCGGGCGGGAGGGCGTAGCGGCCGGAGGAGCCTTGCCGCCGCGGCCTTCCTGGAAGCGGTACTCGACGTCCTCCTGGAACCGGCGGAGCTGCTCCTTGACCACCTGGTTCTCGTGCTGGAGCTGCTCCAGCTGGCCGGACATCTGCCGGAACTGGTTCTCGAGCCGGTTGAGGCGCACGATGGCCTCGGCCGCGTCCTGCGCGGCGGCGGGCCCGGCCAGGGCCGTCACGAAGGCGAAAAGGGCGATCAGGCGGCGCAGCATTCTCGATAACCGTGGAAGTCGCAACAAAGGTGCCGATAACACAAATGCGCCGCCACGGCGAGATTGTGGCGGCGCAGTCCGGCCCTTCGCGGATCGGAAGGGAGATGTCATTCGCAGGCCCTTACGCTCCGGCACCCGTGTTCAGCACGGTGACGGCGCGGCGGTTCTGCGACCAGCAGGAGATGTCGTTGCACACCGCAACCGGGCGCTCCTTGCCGTAGGACACGGTGCGCAGGCGCGAGGCGTTGACGCCGCGGGACACCAGATAGTCGCGGACGGTCTGGGCGCGGCGGGCGCCGAGGGAGAAGTTGTATTCGCGGGTGCCGCGCTCGTCCGCATGGCCCTCGATGATGAAGGTGTAGTTCGGATAGCGGTTGAGCCACTGGGCCTGCTTGTCGAGGGTGGCGACGGCGGTCGGGGTCAGGTCGGTCTGGTCGGTCTCGAAGAACACGCGGTCGCCGACGTTGACGACGAAATCCTGGGGGCTGCCGGGGGTGGCCGCCCCGCCGGCGCCGAAGCCGCCGCCGGCCGCATCGGCCATTCCATCTTTGTTGGACGAACACGCCGCCGCCCCGAGGGCGAGGACGATGGCAGCGGCGAACTTGACGGCGCGCAACGTCATCATTGGCAATACTCCTTACACATACGTCTGCCGAACGTTGTGTGATCTATATCGGGCGATGGTTAAGGGAGGGTTCCGTCGCTCCGGCGGCGGGGGGCGGGATTAAGGTGAATCGAATCCGGGTCGGGAAACCTGGGCTTAGCGTTAATTAGGAGTAAATGCGGCAAAGAGGTGGCGCGCGGGCAGCCGCAGGCCCGATGCGCCGGCACGTCCCCGCGGAACGGAGAGGGCCGTTCGGCCCTTTCGTGCGTTAAGGTGTCATGAGTTCGTCGGTCACGCCCTTCACGCCCTTGAGACAAGCCGAGCCGATACCGCCGCAGCCTCCTCTGGACCCCCGGCTGGAGCGCGCCTTCGCCCGCATCGCCGACAGCGACCTGCGGCGGGGGAACGCCGTGGCTCTCCTGAAGGATGCGGGAGAGAACTATCCCGCCTGGCTCGAGGCGATCCGCGGCGCCCGGCGGGTCGTGCATTTCGAGAACTTCATCATCGCCGACGACGCGGTCGGCCGGATCTTCGCGGAAGCGCTCATGGAACGGGCGCGGGCCGGAGTGAAGGTGCGGGTCCTCTACGACTGGCTCGGCTCCTCCTGGCGGGCGCTGCCGGGCTTCTGGAATCGCCTGCGGCGGGCGGGGGTGGAGGTGCGGGTCTTCAACCCGCCGCGCCTGACGAACCCCTTCTTCATCCGGCGCAACCACCGCAAGGTCATCACCGTGGACGGGCGCAAGGGTTTCGTGGCCGGCCTGTGCGTCTCCAATTCCTGGGAAGGGGCGGACGGCACCGAACCCTGGCGCGACACGGGCCTGATGCTGGAAGGCCCGGTGGTCGCGGATCTCGACGCCGCCTTTGCGGACAGCTGGGCCAGGGCGGGAGCCCCCCTGGAGCGGAGCGAGCGCGAAGGCCTGCAGCCGGTCCCGGAGGCCGGGCCCGTGGCCGCCCGGGTGATCTGCGGTCAGCCGGGCATGTTCCGGACCTACCGCTTCGACCAGTTCGTCGCGGCGACCGCCCAGCGCAATCTCTGGCTGACGGACGCCTACTTCGTCCCGACCACCTCCTATGTCCAGGCGCTGGCCGAGGCCGCCCGGGACGGGGTGGACGTGCGGCTCCTCGTGCCCGGCACCAGCGACGTGACCGTGCTGCAGCCGGTCGTCCGGGCGGGCTACCGCTCCCTGGTCGAGGCGGGCATCCGCATCTTCGAATGGAACGGCTCCATGCTCCACGCCAAGACCGCCGTGGCGGACGGCCGCTGGGCGCGGGTGGGCTCCACCAACCTCAACCTGGCGAGCTGGGCGACCAACTGGGAGCTCGACGTGGTGGTGGAGGACCCCGGCGTCGCCCGGGCCATGGAGGAGATGTACCTCGAGGATCTCGCCAACGCGACGGAGATCGTCCCTGGCCTCCTGACCCGCCGCAGGCAGACCCAGAAGATGCGCTCCCGCCGCCTGCAGCGGCCCCGGAGAGGCGGCGTGCGGCGCCTGACCGCCGGGGCGCTCGCCATCGGCAGCCGCATCGGGAATTCCGTGAGCGGGCGGTCCCTCACGGCGACGGAGGCGAGCAGCATCGCCGTCATCGGCGCCGCCCTGCTCGCCGTCGCTCTCGTCGTGGCCCTGCTTCCGGCCCTGATCGTACTACCCCTCGTGGCCGGGCTGACCTGGCTCGGCCTGGCGCTTATGATCCGGGCCTTCCGGCTCAAATGGCGCATCCGCGTGCGGCGCCGCAAGCTCGAGCGCCGCCGCAGGCTGGCCATCGCGCAGGAGGCGGTCGCCTCCGCCGAGCGCGAGGCCCACAGGAAGGAATGAAACCCTTCTCCAAGCTTGAGCGTTGGACGGGATACCTAACCCGAGGTCAGGCATGGTGGCGTGCCTGGAACGCCAGAGGAGGTCATCATGGCAGGCGGCTCTTCACCATCCTACGGATCCTTCGACCGCGCCGAGGCGATGAGCGCCCTCCTGGCGCAGAACTGGTGGGCGGTGGCCCTGCGCGGGGTCTTCGCCATTCTCTTCGCCCTCGTCGCCCTTTTCCTGCCCGGGGCGACGATCCTGTCCCTGGTGCTGTTCTTCTCGGCCTACATGCTGGTGGACGGCGTCTTCAGCATCGTGGCGGCCGTCCGGGCCGCGTCCCATCACCAGCGCTGGGGTCTCCTGGTGCTGGAGGGCATCGTCGACATTCTCGTCGGCGTCATCGCCTTCGTCTGGCCGGGGCTGACGGTGGTGTTCTTCGTCACCCTCATGGCGGTGTGGTCGCTGATCACGGGCGTTCTCGAGATCGTGGCCGCCTTCAAGCTGAACCCGGCCTACGGGCGCGGCTGGCTGATCTTCAGCGGCATCGTCTCGGTGCTGTTCGGCATCGCGCTGCTGGTCGCCCCCCTCGTCGGCGCGGTGGTGCTCACCTGGTGGCTCGGCGCCTATGCGATGGTGTTCGGCATCACCCTCCTCGTCCTCGCCTTCAAGCTCAAGAGCCGCAAGGACGAGACGCCCGGCGCCTCCGCCATGCCCCGCGGCGCCTGAGGCATCCGCCCGGCTTCGGCGCGTTCGGGACGCGAGGCTGCCGCCTCAGGCGGCAGCCTCTTCCATGTCCATGGAGCGGACGCGGATGCGCCTCAGTTCTGCGCGCGGTTCTCGCTCAGGAGCGGCGACCAGGCCGGGTCGGAGGCGTAGGAGGGGGTCGGCACCGGCTGCTCCACCCGCCCGGTGATGTCCACCATGTAGAGCTTGCCGCCCGCCTGCCCGCCGGGATCGCGGAAGAACAGGATGTACTGGCCGTTGGGCGCCCAGGTCGGGCTCTCGTTGTGGAAGCCCTCCGTCAGGATGCGCTCGCCCGAGCCGTCCGGCTTCATGATGCCGATGGCGAAGCCGCCGGCCCGGCGCTTGGTGAAGGCGATGTAGTCGCCCCGCGGGGACCAGGCGGGCTGCGAATAGGAACCGTCGCCGAAGGAGATGCGGCGCTGGTTCGAGCCGTCGGCGTTCATGGCGTAGATCTGCTGCTGCCCGCCGCGATCGCTCTCGAACACGATCTGCGTGCCGTCGGGGGAGAAGGACGGCGAGGTGTCGATGGCGGCGGTGGAGGTCAGCCGCGTGGTGGCCCGGGTGTTCAGGTCCATCATGAAGATGTTGGCGTTGCCGCCCTGCTGCAGGCTCATGACGATGCGCTGCCCGTCGGGGGAGAAGCGCGGGCTCGAGGTCATGTCGGGGAAGTTGCCGACCACCTGGCGGGAGCCGGTCTCCAGGTTGATCACCTGCACGCGCGGCTGCTGCCCCTCGACCTGGGACATGTAGGTGATGTCCTGCGAGGCGGGCGAATAGCGCGGCGTCACGACGAGGCTGTCGCCCTGGGTGAGGTAGCGCACGTTGGCGCCGTCCTGGTCCATGATGGCGAGCCGCTTGCGGCGGTTCTCCTTCGGGCCGGACTCGTCCACGAACACGATGCGCGTGTCGAAGAAGCCGCCGAAGCCGGTGAGCTTGGTATAGACCGCGTCCGAGATGATGTGGCCGACGCGGCGCCAGAAATTGGGATCCGTCACGTATTGCTGGCCGGTGAGCTGCTGGCCCGTGTCCACGTCCCAGAGGCGGAACTCGGCCTTGAGGCGTCCCGACGGGTCGCGGGTCACGCGGCCCGTGACGAGCGCCTGCGCGCCCGCGAGCTTCCACGCCTCGAAGCGCGGCGCCACGTCGAAGGCCGGGCGCTCGGGGAAGCGCGAACGGTCGAGGGGCGCGAAGTAGCCCGAGCGCTGCAGGTTGTTGGAGATGATGCCCGAGACCCGCTGGCCGAGATCCCCCTCGCCCGCGAAGTCGGCGATGGCGATGGGCATGGGCTGGAACTGCCCGCCCGGGCCGACGCGGAAGGTGAGCTGCGCGAAAGCGGCGGGAGCGATGGCTATCATCGGCACGACGAGGGCGAGCGCGATGAGAAGACGGGACAGCAAGCGGTTGATCATGAGGATATGTCTCAAGCGGTGTGAGCTTCAGATCAGGTTGGGGTGAACTCGACGTTCAGGATCTTCCAGTCGGAGTAGTACGGGGCGTATTGGGCCGGAACGCGATAGGGCGCACAGCGCCGGACGGCACGCAGCGCCGCATCGGCAACGGCACGGTCGGTAGAGGCGCCGCCGCTGCGCAGGACGGTCGGATCCCTGGCCAGGGATCCGTCCTGGTTGAGACGGATGTCCAGAACCGGGGGCGTGACGTCGCCCCCGGTGGCGCTGATCGGTGCATTGTAGCAACGCTCGATCTGCTCGCGCAGAAGCCCCATGAGCGAGTCGCGCATGCTCGGGCTGAGCTTCGCCGCCGATCCCGTCGCGGTGCCGAGGGAGGCGGTCTTCTGGACCTCCTGGCCGGTCGCGCCGGTGGACTGGTGCCGCTCCTTGTTCTCCAGGAACTGCCGGATGTCGCCCATGTCGAGCTTCTTGGCGAGCTGGGCCTCCTTGCGGGCCTTGGCCTCCGCTTCGGCCTTCGCCTTCGCTTCCGCGAGCTTCTTCGCCTCGGCTTCCGCCTTGGCCCTGGCTTCAGCCTCCGCCTTCGCCTTGGCCTCCGCGAGCTTCCTGGCCTCGGCCTGGGCTTTCGCCTCCGCTTCCGCCTTGGCTTTCGCTTCGGCCTCGGCCTTCGCCTTCTCGGCGGCCCTGGCGCGCTCGATCGCTTCCGCCTCGGCCTTGGCCTCGGCGAGCTTCTTCTCCTCCTCGAGGGCCTTGGCCTTCTCCTCGGCCTGAGCCTGGGCGGGTTTCGGCGGCGGAGGCGGCGGCGGGGGCTGGGCCGTGACGGGCTCCTCCTTGTCCGCCACCTTCATCTCCTCCGGCCGCTTGGGCGGCGCGGGCGCGTCGCGCTTGTCCTCGCCGGGATCGCGCAGCTCGGTCTTCTCCGCCACCCGCTCGGCGCGGGGCTTGGGCTGCGGCAGCACCGTCTTGGCGGTCTTCTCGCCCTTGGTGACCTGCGAGAACTGGTTGTCGGTGATGACCTCGACCGGGATGCCCTCCTGCGCTTCGGGA
This sequence comes from Microvirga thermotolerans, assembly GCF_009363855.1. Lineage (GTDB taxonomy): Bacteria > Pseudomonadota > Alphaproteobacteria > Rhizobiales > Beijerinckiaceae > Microvirga > Microvirga thermotolerans. The sequence continues at coordinate 883,550 of NZ_CP045423.1, read as the reverse complement.
AGTTCGCGGGCGATGGAGATGCCGAACAGCGCCGCGGCCAGGAGCGCCGCATGCGTGGCGCCCGAGACCCACAGGCCCGGCTCTGAGGAGTTGAACTTGAGCTTCAACGCCACGGTCTCGCCCCTACCCTCTCGCCTCAGCGCTGGTCCGGCTCCGTGACGAGCGCGACCCGCTTGTAGCCGGCGCCCGTGACGATGGACATGATCTGGGCGACGCGGCCGTAATCGACCTTCCTGTCGCCGCGCACGAAGATGCGCTCGTCGAAGCCGCCCTTGGCGACCTCCGCGAGCTTGCCGACGATGGCGTCGTCGGACAGCTCCGTCTCGCCCATGAACACCTGGCCCGACGCCTTGATGGACAGCGTCACCGGCTTGGCGTCCATGTTGAGGGGCGCCGCCTTCGTCTGGGGAAGGTCGATGGGTACGCCCGCCGTCATCATGGGCGCGGCCACCATGAAGATGATGAGCAGCACCAGCATGACGTCGATGAACGGCGTCATGTTGATCTCGTTCATGGCGCCGCCGCGATGGGCCCGCCGCCGGCGGCGGGAGCCGCCCCGGGCCCCGCTGGCCATGCCTGCCGTGGATGCCATGCCCCGTCCTCCTCAGGCCGCGAGCGCGAGGCGCTCGTCGATCTGGCGCGAGAGGATGGCGGAGAACTCGTCGGCGAAGCCCTCCAGCCGCGACTGCAGCTTGCCCACCTCGCTCTGCAGCTTGTTGTAGGCGAGCACCGCCGGGATGGCGGCGAAGAGGCCGATGGCGGTGGCGAACAGCGCCTCCGCGATGCCCGGGGCCACCACCGCGAGGCTGGTGTTCTTGGAGGCGGCGATGGAGGTGAAGGAGTTCATGATGCCGACCACCGTGCCGAAGAGGCCGATATAGGGGCCGGCCGAGCCGATGGAGGCGAGCACCGTCAGCTTGGAGTCGAGCCGCTCGACCTCCCGCTGGATCGTGACGTCGAGAACCTTGTCGATGCGCTGGGACAGGCTCTGGAAGGAGCGCCCGGAGCCCTCGAAGGAGCGCTTCCACTCGCGCATGGCGGCGACGAACACGGCCGCGAGCCCCGTCGCCGGGCGGCTCTGGAGCGAGCGGAACAGCTCCTCCAGGGACTGGCCCGACCAGAACACCTCCTCGAACCGGTCCATGGCGCGCTTGGTGCGGGCGTAGAGCAGGGTCTTGTCGATGATGATCGCCCAGCACCAGATCGAGGCGCCGAGGAGGCCCAGCATCACGAGCTTGACGATGAGGTGGGCCTGCCAGAACAGGCCGAAAAGAGACATGTCGTGGGCCACAGGGACCGCCTGGGCCACATCCGCCGGATTCATTGTTCGCGTCCCCGCTCTTCGAGCGGCCCGGAACCGGGCTCGCCGCGTTCGTAGGAAAATCTTGTGCGTATCATTGTTCGTTCGCCCCCGAATCTGTCGAAAATAAGGGCGCGCGCCCAAGGGGTGCCGATCTTCCCGACCCGTTACATGTTAAGCACAGATCAAGGTTAAGGCTTGGTTTAAGGGGGATCGGGAGGGATTTCCGCGGCCCCTCCCACCGGAGTGCGACCCTTCGTCTAACCCTGCCCGGCAAGGGCAGCCCGCAGGTGATCGGGGATCCGCACGGCCCGCCCGTTGCGGACGGCGGCGACGGTCACCTCGGCGGTGACGAGCACGTCCTCGCCCCGGCGGACCTCCTGGGAGAGCGTCATGGAGGCGCCGCGCATCTCCCTCGGGCGCGTGACGACGGCCAGCACGTCGTCCATGACGGCAGCGCCGAGGAAATCGATCGTCATCCTGCGGACGACGAAGGCGAGCCCACCCATTTCCGCATGGAGGTCCGACTGCGCCACCTCCGCCGCCCGGAGGAGCTCGGTGCGTCCGCGCTCCATGAACCGCAGATAGCTGGCGTGATAGACGCGGGCGGAAAAATCCGTGTCCTCGTAGTAGACGCGGATGGGAAGAACGTGCGCGCCGTCCTGCATGAAGCCGGAGAGGTGAGAACCGGCCTGCCCCCTCCCTCCTTGCAGGGGGGAGGGAAACCGGTCGCGCTTCTCATTCATCGTCGTCCCCGTTGAACAGCCCGTACTGCGCGGCGGTTTCCCTCACCGGCTCGGGCAGGCCGAGATGCCTGAAGGCGTGGGGGGTGAGGATGCGCCCGCGCGGGGTGCGCTGCACGAAGCCCTTCTGAATGAGGTAGGGCTCGATGATCTCCTCGATGGCGTCGCGGGGCTCGGACAGCGCCGCGGCGATGGTCTCGATGCCGACCGGCCCGCCGCCGAACGAGCCGGCGATCGTCGTGAGATACTTGCGGTCCATCAGGTCGAGACCGATGGGATCCACGTCCAGGAGGCGCAGGGCCTTGTCGGCCAGCTCGCGCGTGACCGTGGGAGCCCCCTCCACGATGGCGAAGTCGCGCACGCGGCGAAGCAGCCGGCCCGCGATGCGCGGCGTGCCGCGGGACCGGCGGGCGATCTCGTTGGCGCCGTCCTCGCTCATGCCGAGGCCGAGCACCCGCGCCCCGCGCCGGACGATGAGCTCGAGCTCCTCCACCGTGTAGAACTCGAGGCGGATCGGGATGCCGAAGCGGTCGCGCAGGGGCGTCGTCAGCAGGCCCGCGCGGGTGGTGGCGCCCACGAGCGTGAACTTCGGCAGCTCGATCTTCACCGAGCGCGCGGCGGGGCCCTCGCCGATGATGAGGTCGAGCTGGTAGTCCTCCATGGCGGGATAGAGGATCTCCTCCACCGCCGGGTTGAGGCGGTGGATCTCGTCGATGAAGAGCACGTCGCGCTCTTCCAGGTTGGTGAGCTGCGCCGCCAGGTCGCCCGCCTTCGCGATGACGGGCCCCGAGGTCGAGCGGAAGTTCACGCCGAGCTCCCGGGCGACGATCTGCGCCAGCGTGGTCTTGCCCAGCCCCGGCGGGCCGACGAAGAGCACGTGGTCCAGCGCGTCGCCCCGGCTCTTGGCCGCGTTGATGAAGACCTGGAGGTTCGCCCGCGCGGCGGCCTGGCCCGTGAAATCGGCGAGCGAGAGCGGCCGGATCGACGCGTCGACGTCGTCCTCGCGCTTTTCGGGGCTGAGCAGGCGGCGGGAATCGGTCAAGGAGAGTTACCTTCCGGCAGTATGTTCAGTGGAGCTTCCCCTTCACATACGCCATTTTGCACGGGATCAAAACAGGAACGGCGATCGGTCGCGGCCCGCCTCACCGCGCCAGCTCCCTCAAGCCCAACCGGATCAGGGTCTTGGCCTCCGCCTCCTCGCCCGCCTGCTTGAGGGCGGCGGCGACGGCAGCCGAGGCCTGGGCCTGGGGATAGCCGAGGTTGACGAGGGCGGAGATCGCGTCCGAGACCGGCACGGGCGCGCTCTTGTCCTCCACGGCCCCGGTGAGGCGGATCAGGGCCGGATCCACGGCGGCGAAGGCGGGAGCCTTGTCCTTGAGCTCCGCCACGATGCGCGCCGCGAGCTTGGGTCCGACTCCGGGGCCGCGCGCCACGGCGGCCTTGTCGCCGGTGGCGATGGCGGTGGCGAGGGCGCCCGGATCGAGCACCGAGAGGATACCGAGCGCCACCTTGGAGCCCACCCCCTGCACGGTCTGGAGCAGGCGGAACCATTCCCGCTCCGCGTCCGAGCGGAAGCCGAAGAGGCGGATCATGTCCTCGCGGACCAGGGTTTCGATGGAAAGCACCGCCGCCTCGCCCTGGGGCGGCAGGTTCTGGAGCGTGCGGGAGGAGCAATGGACCACGTAGCCGACCCCGTGCACGTCGATGATGACGAAGTCCTCGCCGTAGGAATCCACCACGCCCTTGAGCTTGCCGATCACGTTCTCATCCCCTCCTTCGTCGTCCCCGCGAGGGCGGGGATCCATAACCACTGACGGCCCTTTGTTCGGCAATGGCGGCATTTATGGCTTCCGGGCTCGGCTGCGCCGCCCCGGAATGACAGTGGTGTTCTGTAACAAATTAAAGGCTCGCCGCCAAAGCGCGCGCTTTCCGGTGGTGCGCATGGGCGATGGCGATGGCCAGCGCGTCCGCCGCGTCGGCCTTCTTGAACTCGGCCTTGGGCAGCAGGATCTTCACCATGGCCTGGACCTGATCCTTCTCGGCGTGGCCCACGCCCACCACGGTCTTCTTCACCTGGTTGGCGCCGTATTCCGCGACGGGCAGCCCGTGCAGGGCCGGCACCAGGAGGGACATGGCGCGGGCCTGGCCGAGCTTGAGGGTCGCCTGTGCGTCCTTGTTGACGAAGGTCTCCTCCACCGCGACCTCGTCGGGGGTCCAGGCGCGGACGACCTCCGTCAGGCGGTCGTGGAGCTGCTTGAGGCGCAGGGCCAGGTCGAGATCCCCGTCGGAGGTCACGACCCCGCAGGCCACGTAGGAGAGCTTCGTCCCCTCGACGGTGATGACGCCCCACCCCGTGTTGCGCAGGCCGGGGTCGAGGCCGAGGATGCGGACGCGTTCCATGATTGTCCTCAAGACCAGCCGACTGGTTCGGCATGCCCCTCCTCCCCCAGGGGGAAGGGAGCGACTGGTTCCGACTCCTACCCCGCCATCTTCTGCATGAGCGCGTCGGAGAGCTCGAAGTTGCCGTAGACGTTCTGCACGTCGTCGTGCTCCTCGAGGGCCTCCATGAGCTTCATGAGCTTCTCGCCGGCCTCGTCGTCGACGGCGACCGGGTTCTGCGGCTTCCAGACCAGCTTGGAGGCCTTCGGCTCCCCGAACCTCTCCTCCAGCGCCTTCGTCACCTCGTTGAGGGCGGCCTGGTCGCAGTAGATCTCGTGGCCGTTCTCGGTGGAGACCACGTCGTCCGCCCCGGCCTCGATGGCGGCCTCGAGCATGGCGTCGGCCCCGGCCACCTCGGGCCCGAACTCCACGAGCCCCACCCGGTCGAACATGAAGGAGACCGCCCCGGTCTCCGCCAGGTTTCCGCCGCTCTTCGTGAAATAGGAGCGGATGTCGGAGGCCGTGCGGTTGCGGTTGTCGGTCATGGCCTCGACGATAATCGCCGCCCCGCCGGGCCCGTAGCCCTCGTAGCGGATCTCCTCGTAGTTCTCCCCGTCGTTGCCCGCGGCCTTGTTGATGGCCCGCTGGATGTTGTCCTTGGGCATGTTCTCGGCCCGGGCGGCGAGGATCGCGGCGCGCAGGCGGGGGTTCATGTTGGGATCGGGCGCGCCCATCTTGGCGGCCACGGTGATCTCGCGGGCGAGCTTGGAGAACAGCTTGGAGCGCATCGCATCCTGGCGCCCCTTGCGATGCATGATGTTCTTGAACTGTGAATGTCCGGCCATAGGGCCTCCGCAGGTCGCGGCCGAAAGCGCCTTGGCGTTCAAGGGCCCGTCAGGCCGCGGATGTTGACGACAGCGGGCTTATAAAACGCCCAGAGGCGCGAGGCAAAGCCCCCGGCCACTCTTTGTTCTAGATCCCGAACCAGCTCGCGAGCCCGGCCCGGATCAGGTGATAGGAGGCCCCGAGGACCGTCGCGGTATAGGCGAGCCCGGCGAGGCCGATGAGATAGCCGAGGCTGAGAAGGTACCCGTCCTCCTCCATCACGGCGATGGAGACGACGACCAGGGCGATGGAGGGCGGGAAGTTGGTGCCGGGGAACGGGATCAGCACGGACAGCGCGACCAGGACGGCGAAGAGGCCCACCATTCGGTCCCCCACGACGTTGAAGAGCTGGGGGACCCGCGGCTTGCAGTAGCTCTCCACCCAGCGCAGCTTCGGCTCGGCCACGTCGATGAGCCGCCGGAACTTCGACACCGTGACGCTGCGGCGCTTGACGAAGCCGGGCAGCCAGGGGTGCCGGTGGCCCAGCATCATCTGGATGCCGAAGATGAGCACCGGCGTCCCCACGACGCCGGCGATGCCGGGGGGCGCAGGCACGCAGTTGGGCAGGCTGAACAGGATCAGCACGAAGCCGAAGGCGCGCTCCCCGAAGGCATCGATGATCTCGCCGATGGTGATGGTTTCGCCCTGCGCCCGGTCGATCACGGCCCGCAGGACCGCCGAAACGCTCCTGTGCTCCGCCGCCTCGGGGGCGGTGCCGTTCCCGCGCATCCCGTCGCGGGCGGTCTGAAAGGTCTGCTTGTTCTCGGCGTCCACTGTCGTCTCCGTCCGGAGACAGATGGGCACGTTTTGCGGCAAACCAAGGGCGCGGGAGCGGGGCCGCCGCCGTCAGTCCCAGAAGCGCGGCCAGCTTTCCTCGAGATGGGGGCCGAGCCTGAGGGCCGCCACGCGCACCGCGAGGCCGGTCCGGTCGTCGGTTTCGACCGCGATGCCCGACAGGGTCGCCTCCCCGAGCCCCGGCTCCATCCGCGGCCCGGGCGTCTTCTGGAGGAAGCGGCGGATCGACTCCTCCTTCTGCATTCCGAGGACGGAATCGTAGTCGCCGCACATGCCCGCGTCCGACATGTAGGCGGTGCCGCCGGCGAGCACCCGGTGATCCGCCGTGGGGACATGGGTGTGGGTGCCCACGACCAGGCTGGCGCGGCCGTCGAGGTAATGGCCCATGGCCTCCTTCTCGCTCGTCGCCTCCGCATGCACGTCGACGACGACCGCGTCTGCGACCCGGGCCAGGGGACAGGCGTCGAGTTCCCGGTCGACGGCGGCGAAGGGGTCGTCGAGGGCGTCCATGAAGAGGCGGCCCATGACGTTGACCACGAGCACCCGCTGGCCGGCCGCGGTCTCGATGAGGTTCGCCCCCCGCCCCGGCGTGCCGGGCGGGTAGTTCACCGGCCGCAGGAGCCGCGGCTGGCGCTCGATGAACACCAGGGTCTCCCGCTGGTCCCAGCTGTGGTTGCCGAGCGTCACCGCGTCGGCTCCCGCCTGGATCAGCTCGTCGCAGATCGCCTCGGTGATGCCGAAGCCGCCGGCGGCGTTCTCCCCGTTGATGGCGACGAAATCGAGCCGCCAGCGGTCCCGCAGGGCGGGCAGGCGCTCGATGACCGCATTGCGGCCGGAACGCCCGACCACGTCGCCGAGAAAGAGAAGACGCATGGATGATCCTCAGGTGGCCGCGCGGACGGGCTGCGTCCGGACGATCTCGTTTTCGGTCACGACGATGTCGAGGAGCCGGTCGTGGGGCTCGACCGGGACCTCGCCGATCTCCTGAACCGCATAGGCGAGGCCCACCGTCAAGATGGGATGCCTGCCCTCGAGGGCCGCGATGGCGCGATCGAAGTGCCCCTTGCCGTAGCCGATGCGCCCGCCGCGCCGGTCGAACGCCAGGAGGGGCACCAGGAGCGCCGCGGGGAAGACCTCCGGCGCGTCGGGGCCGGGCTCCTGCACGCCGAAGCCGCCCTTCACGAGCACGTCCCCGGGCCGCCAGAGGCGGAAGCTCAGGTGCGGGTGGACCACCTGGGACAGGGCGACGTCCTGGCCGCGGGCGACGAGGGCCTCCATGAGCGGCCGCGGGTCCACCTCGCTGCGGATCGGCCAGTAGGCGCCGACGGGATTGGCGGACTTCAGGGAATCGAGGGTGAGCGCGCGGCCCGCGATGCGGCGGTCGGCCTCGCGGCGGAAGGCTTCGTCGAGGCCGTCGCGCACGGCGAACGCCTCGCGGCGGAGCCGCTCCTTGCGCTCGGAAAGGGGAAGGGAAGCCATGAAGTGCGGAGCCACAAAAGCCGTCGGAGAAGCGATCCCGGGAACCTACAAAGTAGGTGGGCGCCGTGTGTCCCGGTCCACGGACCGGGTCAGGGACAGCTCCCTTCAGGATCGATAAGGCCCCGGGGAAATGAACTCCTGACGCGCCCCGCAGCCCCGCCTACCCTATGTAGGGGCGAACGCGGCCCGGGGGAAGGGGGAAAGTTCGGGAAGCCGGCTCCTCTGCGCGACCACCGGCTACCCCTGGCCCGGCGCGCTCAGGCTCCGCGCCAGGTGCTCGATCCGCTCCGCCGCCCGGAGGACGCCCTCGGCCAGCCGGGCCTCGACGGCCTGGACGCGCTCGTCGCCCTGGGACGCGAAGCGCCTGAGCTCCGCCAGCTCGGCCTCGGCCGCCGCGAGCCTCCGCCTCGCCTCGTGCAGCTCGTCCGCGATGGTGATGGCGGCCATGACGTGCAGGCGCATGTCGCCGATCTCGCCGAAGGTGGCCCGCATCTCCGCGATCTTCCCGTCGAGGGCGGCCGCCAGGGCCTCCAGGTGGGCCTCCTCCCCCTCCCCGCAGGCGATCCGGTACGTGCGCCCGGCGATGGTCACCGCGACCTGGGGCATGTCATCCCTCCTCCGGTTCGAGCTGGCCGGCCTGGACCAGGACCGCCTGGATCGAGCCGATGGCCTGGCGGACCCGGCGGCTCACGTCGTCGGCGGCGGCCTCGTAGCGGTGGAGGCGCGTCAGCGCGCCGTCGAGCTCCACGGCGAGCCGGGCCCGGTCGTCCTGCATGAGCTGGAGCTCGGTCTCGAGATCGCCGCGCCGCCGCTCCGCCTCGAGGCGGCGGGAGAGGGCGGCCTCGAGCAGCCCCAGGGCCACGTCGAGCCGTTTGAGCGCATCGTCGAGAAGGGGGGTCATCGCGCCTCCGGGAATCGCCTCCGACAGTACGGCCAGGGCCGCCGGTGGGCAACGGCCGCAGGGGAATTTCGGGGCCGGGAGCCCTTGAGGAGCCTTTGACTCGCCCCTCCCCCGTGTTAAGGAGCCGACGCTCTTTCGATAGGCTGGGCCCCGCGCCGAGGGCCGCCGTCAGGATTTTGTGGATCAAGCCGTGCCCCAGACCGTTTCCGCCGATCGCGTCACCCATTCCGATCTGGCGAACGCCGTTCGCGTTCTCGCCATGGATGCCGTGGAGAAAGCCAAGTCCGGCCATCCCGGCCTGCCCATGGGGGCGGCCGACATGGCGACCGTGCTGTTCACGAAGTTCCTGAAGTACGACGCCGCCGATCCGTCCTGGCCCGACCGCGACCGCTTCGTGCTCTCCGCCGGCCACGGCTCCATGCTGCTCTACGCCCTGCTCCACCTCACGGGGGTCAAGGACATGACCCTCGACGAGCTCAAGCGCTTCCGCCAGCTCGATTCGAAGACCCCGGGCCACCCTGAGAACTTCATGACCCCGGGCGTGGAGACGACGACGGGCCCGCTCGGCCAGGGCATCGCCACGGCGGTGGGCATGGCGCTCGCCGAGCGCATGCTCAACGCGGAGTATGGCGACGATCTCGTCGATCACCGCACCTACGTGCTTGCCTCCGACGGCGACCTGATGGAGGGCATCAGCCAGGAGGCCATCGCCCTCGCCGGCCACCTGAGGCTGAACCGCCTCATCGTCCTCTTCGACGACAACGGCATCTCCATCGACGGCCCCCTCTCCCTCTCCGATTCCGTCGATCAGGTGAAGCGCTTCCAGGCCTGCGGATGGAACGCGGTGCGCGTCGACGGCCACGATCCGAAGGCGCTCCAGCGCGCCATCGCCCGCGCGCAGAAGTCGGACCGGCCGACCCTGATCGCGTGCCGGACCACCATCGGCTTCGGCGCCCCCAAGAAGGCGGGCACCTCCAAGGCCCACGGGGAGCCGCTGGGCGCGGAGGAACTGGCCGGGGCGAAGAAGGCCCTGGGCTGGGACCACGCGCCCTTCGAGATTCCCGAGACCATCCGCGCCGCCTGGGCCAAGGCCGGCAAGAGGGGCCGCCGCCTGCGCAAGGCCTGGGCCGAGCGCCTGAAGGCGCTCCCGGCCGAGAAGCGCGCCGAGTTCGAGCGCCGCATGAAGGGCGTGCGCCCGCAGGGCATCGCGGAGGCCGTCGCCAGGCTCAAGGAGCGGCTCGTCGCCGAGCCGCAGGCCGTCGCGACCCGCAAGGCGAGCGAGATCGCCCTCGAGGTCCTGACCGAGGCCGTGCCGGAGCTGGTCCTTGGCTCCGCCGACCTGACCCCCTCCAACAACACCAAGACCAAGAACCTCACGGCCATCGCGCCCGGCCAGTATGCGGGCCGCTACATCCACTACGGCATCCGCGAGCACGGCATGGCGGCGGCCATGAACGGCATCGCGCTGCACGGCGGCCTGGTGCCCGCCGGCGCCACGTTCCTGGTCTTCACCGACTATGCGCGGCCCGCCATGCGCATCGCGGCGCTCTCGGGGATTCCCGCGGTCTACGTGATGACCCACGACTCCATCGGCCTCGGCGAGGACGGGCCGACCCACCAGCCGGTGGAGCACCTGGCCGCCCTGCGCGCCATGCCGAAGATGCGCGTGTTCCGCCCCGCCGACGCGGTCGAGACGGCGGAGTGCTGGCAGCTGGCGCTCGAGCGCACGGACGGTCCGACCGTGCTGGCGCTGACCCGCCAGAACCTGCCGCAGATCCGCAGGGAGGCCGGGAACGGGAATCTCTGCGCCACCGGCGCCTACGAGCTCTCGCCGGCGCAAGGCAAGGCCCGCGCCACGATCTTCGCCTCCGGCAGCGAGGTGGAGATCGCCCTCGCCGCGCAGAACATTCTCGCCGAACAAAGCTTCGCCGTGCGCGTTGTCTCGGTGCCCTCGCTCGACCTTTTCCTCGCGCAGCCCGAGAAAGTCCGCGCCCGCATCGTCGGGGACGCGCCGGTCAAGGTCGCCGTCGAGGCCGCCGTCCGCTTCGGCTGGGATTCCGTGATCGGCCCGGACGGCATCTTCGTCGGCATGCAGGGCTTCGGCGCCAGCGCGCCGTACAAGGAGCTCTACAGGCACTTCGGCATCACCGCCGAGGCCGTTGCGGAGCACATCCTGAGAACACACAATCTCTAAGGCTTTCGAAACTTCCAAGCCAACGCATAAGGGAGCTAAGGCTATGACGGTGAAGGTCGCGATCAACGGGTTCGGTCGCATCGGACGCAACATCCTCCGCGCCATCGTGGAGAGCGGCCGCAAGGACATTGAGGTGGTCGCCATCAACGATCTCGGCCCGGTCGAGACCAACGCCCACCTGCTCCGCTTCGACTCCGTTCACGGCCGCTTCCCGGCGGAGGTGAAGGTCGACGGCGAGTTCCTCGTCATCGACGGCCGGAAGATCAAGGTCACGGCGATCAAGGATCCCGCGACCCTGCCGCACAAGGAGCTCGGCGTCGACATCGCCCTCGAATGCACGGGCATCTTCACCTCGAAGGAGAAGGCCTCCGCGCATCTGGCCGCGGGCGCCAAGCGCGTCATCGTCTCGGCTCCGGCCGACGGCGCCGACCTCACGGTGGTCTACGGCGTCAACCACGACAAGCTGACGAAGGACCATGTCGTCATCTCGAACGCCTCCTGCACCACGAACTGCCTCGCGCCGGTCGCCAAGGTGCTGCACGACGCGGTCGGCATCGAGAAGGGCTTCATGACGACGATCCACTCCTACACGAACGATCAGCCCACCCTCGACCAGATGCACAAGGACCTCTACCGCGCCCGCGCGGCGGGTCTGAACATGATCCCGACCTCGACCGGGGCCGCCAAGGCGGTGGGCCTCGTCCTGCCCGAGCTCAACGGCAAGCTCGACGGCTCGTCGATCCGCGTGCCGACCCCGAACGTCTCCGTGGTCGACTTCAAGTTCGTCGCCAAGAAGGCGACGACGAAGGAGGAGATCAACGAGGCGATCAAGCGCGCGGCGAGCCAAGAGCTGAAGGGCATCCTCGGCGTCACGAACCAGCCCAACGTCTCGTCGGACTTCAACCACGACCCGCACTCCTCCGTGTTCCACCTCGACCAGACCAAGGTCATGGAGGGCAACTTCGTGCGCGTCCTGTCCTGGTACGACAACGAGTGGGGCTTCTCGAACCGCATGGCGGACACCGCCGTGGCCCTGGCGAAGCTCATCTGAGGAGAGCCGGCATGGGAGGAGTGAGCGTCTGGCACCTGCTGATCCTGCTGGTGTTCGTCGTGAACGTCGTTGCGTTCTGGCGGCTTCTCCCACAGGCCGGGATTTCGAAGTACCTTTCCATCCTGGCCTTCTTCCCTCCTGTCGCGGTCATCTTTCTTTGGGTGATCGCCTTCCGAACAGAACCTCTGAAGCAGGGCTGACAAGCAATGACCGCCTTCCGCACGCTCGACCAAGCCGACGTCAAGGGTAAGCGCGTTCTCGTCCGGGTGGACCTCAACGTCCCCATGGAGAACGGGCGCGTGACGGACGCGACGCGCATCGAGCGCGTCCTGCCCACCATCCAGGAGATCGCCGACAAGGGCGGGAGGGTGGTCCTTCTCGCCCATTTCGGGCGCCCGAAGGGGCGCGATCCCAAGGACTCCCTGAGGCCGGTCGCGGAGGCGGTCGCGCAGCACCTGGGCAGGCCCGTCGCCTTCGCCGACGACTGCATCGGCGAGGCGGCGGAGAAGGCCGTCGCCGCCCTGAAGGACGGCGGCGTGCTGCTCCTCGAGAACACCCGCTTCCACGCGGGCGAGGAGAAGAACGACAGGGACTTCGTGGCGGCGCTGGCGAAGCTCGGCGACCTCTACGTCAACGACGCCTTCTCGGCGGCCCACCGCGCCCACGCCTCGACGGAGGGGCTCGCGCACGTGCTGCCTGCCTATGCGGGCCGCACCATGCAGGCGGAGCTCGACGCCCTCACCAAGGGCCTGGAGGCGCCCCAGCGCCCGGTCGTCGCCATCGTCGGCGGGGCGAAGGTCTCGACCAAGATCGACCTGCTCGAGAACCTCGTCACCAAGGTCGACGCCCTGGTGATCGGCGGCGGCATGGCGAACACCTTCCTGCACGCCACGGGCCTGAACGTGGGCAAGTCGCTGGCGGAGAAGGACCTCGCCGGCACGGCGATGCGGATCATCGAGAAGGCGCGCGACTCCAACTGCGCCATCATCCTGCCGGTGGACGGCGTCTGCGCCTACGAGTTCAAGGCAGGCGCGCGCAACCATACCTACGGCATCGACGCGATCCCCGAGGACCAGATGATCCTCGACGTGGGCTCCCAGTCCGTGGAGCGGATCAACGCGGCCATCAACGACGCCAGGACCCTGGTCTGGAACGGCCCGCTCGGCGCCTTCGAGATCGCGCCCTTCGACCAGGGCACGGTGGCCGCCGCCCGCCACGCGGCGGAGCGCACCAGGGCCGGCAAGCTCGTTTCCGTGGCCGGCGGCGGCGATACGGTGGCGGCCCTGAACCACGCTGGCGTTGCGGAAAGCTTCACCTATGTATCCACCGCAGGCGGCGCCTTCCTCGAATGGCTCGAAGGAAAGACGCTGCCCGGCGTTGAGGCTCTGAGAGCTTAAGCCAAGGTTCAGCTTCGGCGCGCTTTGGTGGCGCGCCCAACCAGGAGGAAGAAATGGCGCGCATTACCTTGAGGCAGCTTCTGGACCACGCCGCCGAGCACGACTACGGCGTGCCTGCCTTCAACATCAACAACATGGAGCAGGCGCTCGCCATCATGGCCGCGGCCAACGAGGTCGACGCGCCGGTGATCATCCAGGCGAGCCGCGGCGCGCGCGCCTATGCCCACGACGTCATGCTCAAGCACATGATGGACGCGGTCACGGAGATCTATCCGCACATCCCGGTCTGCGTGCATCTCGACCACGGCAACGAGCCCGCCACCTGCATGACCGCGATCCAGGCCGGCTTCACCTCGGTGATGATGGACGGGTCCCTCAAGGCGGACGGCAAGACCCCGGGCGACTGGGACTACAACGTGGGCGTCACCAAGAAGGTGGTCGAGATGGCCCATCTCGGCGGCATCTCGGTGGAGGGCGAGCTCGGCGTGCTCGGCTCCCTCGAGACCGGCATGGGCGACAAGGAGGACGGCCACGGGGCCGAGGGCAAGCTCTCGCACGACCAGCTGCTGACGAACCCGGACGAGGCCGTGAAGTTCGTGGCCGAGACCAAGGTCGACGCGCTCGCCATCGCCATGGGCACCTCCCACGGGGCCTACAAGTTCACCCGCAAGCCGGACGGCGACATCCTCGCCATGCACGTGATCGAGGAGATCCACAAGAAGCTCCCGAACACCCACCTCGTGATGCACGGCTCCTCCTCCGTGCCGCAGGAGCTCCAGGACATCATCAACAAGTACGGCGGCCAGATGAAGCCGACCTGGGGCGTGCCGGTGGAGGAGATCCAGCGCGGCATCAAGCACGGCGTCCGCAAGATCAACATCGACACGGACAACCGCATGGCCATGACCGGCCAGATCCGCAAGGTCCTGTCCGAGAACCCCGGCGAGTTCGACCCGCGCAAGTACCTGAAGCCCGCCATGGAGGCGATGACCAGGCTCTGCAAGCAGCGCCTGCAGGAGTTCAACACCGCCGGACAGGCCTCCAAGATCAAGCGCGTCTTCACCCTGGCCGAGATGGCCAAGCGCTACGCCTCCGGCGAGCTCGACCCGAAGTTCGGCGCGACCCGGCAGGCGGCGGAGTAAGCTTCCAGGCTTTCGCCTCAATCCGATTCCAGAAACGGGGCCTCGCAAGACGGCCCCGTTTTCGTTATGGCGTAGCTGTCCCGAACCTCTTCAAGTCCTCGAGAGCCATGGCCGAGCCCACGTCCCGCCTCTACCTCGTCACGCCCGTCCTGGAGGACGCCTCCTTCGCCCCGCGCCTTGCGGAGGCCTGCGCCGGCGGCCGGGTGGCCGCCGTGCTCCTGCGCCTCGCCGCCGCGGACGAGCGGACCCTCACGAACCGGGTCAAGGCCCTGTGCCCGCCGGTCCAGGAAGGCGGAGCGGCGGCGCTCGTCGCGGTCGAGGGGGAGGCTCCGGCCGACCTCGCCGCGATCGCCGTGCGCGGCGGCGCGGACGGAGTCCACGTGAGGGGGGCCGAGGCCCCCGTGCGGGACCTGCGGGAGCGCCTGAAGGCGGAGCGCGCCATCGGCGCGGGCGGCATCCGCACCCGCGACGACGCCATGACCCTCGGCGAGGCGGGCGTGGACTACCTGATGTTCGGCGAGCCCCGGCCCGACGGGTCCGTGCCGCCCCTGGACGGCGTGGCGGAGCGCGTCGCCTGGTGGGCGGAGATCTTCGAGACGCCCTGCGTGGCCTATGCCCCGGACCTGGAGGCGGTCGGGCGGCTCGCCGCGACGGGGGCGGAGTTCGTCGCCCTGGGCGATGCGGTCTGGACGCACCCGGAAGGGGCGGCCGCCGCGGTCGCGCAGGCGGCCCGGCTGATCGAAGGGCAGGAGGCCCGCTCCTGATGCGCAAGTCCCTCCTCGCCGTTCTCTGCCTCGCTGCCTCCGCAGCGGTGGCCCGGGCCGAGCCGGACCTGGCCTACGGCGCCTATCAGCGCGGCCACTATCTCGCCGCCTTCCGCGAGGCGACCCTGCGGCTGGAGAAGAACAGGGACGACGCGCCTGCGATGACGCTGCTGGGCGAATTGTACAACCAGGGGCTCGGCGTTCCCATGAGCCCGGAGAAGGCGGCCGAATGGTACCGCCTCGCCGCCGGCCGGGGCGACGCCCATGCCCTCGCCGCCCTCGGGCTGATGGCCCTCGACGGGCGCGGCATGAGAAAGGACGCGGCCCAGGGCCGGGCCTGGCTCGAGCAGGCGGCCGCGAAGAACCATCCCGTGGCGAGCTACAACCTCGCCCTCCTGCTGCTGACGAGCGACACGGACGCGGACCTGAGCCGCGCCGCCGGGCTCCTGCGCAAGGCCGCCGACGCGGAGATCCCGGACGCCCAGCATGCCCTGGGCGTGCTCTACCTCCAGGGGCGCGGCGTGGGGCGCGACGCGGCCCAGGCGGCCCGCCTCTTCGAGCGCGCGGCCCGCAACGGCAGCTCGGTCGGCGAGGTAGAATACGCCATCCTGCTCTTCAACGGCGAGGGCGTGCCCAAGAACGAGGCCAAGGCGGCGCGCTATTTCCGCAGCGCCGCGGCCAAGGGCAACGCCATCGCCCAGAACCGGCTCGCCCGCATGCTGGCGGCCGGACGCGGCGTCCCGCAGAGCAGGGTCGACGCCGCCGCCTGGCACCTCCTGGCCTCCGCCCAGGGCCTCGCCGATTCCTGGCTCGACGATGCCCTGAAGGACATGACCCCGGAGGAGAAGGCCCGCGCCGAGAAGGTCGCGGCGGAGCGGCTCGGAATGCGGTGACGGGGACGCGGCTCCGGCCCTCCCGCCGCGGCCGGGACCGCCCCGGAATGGCCGCCATGCTCCGCAACGCTTGACGTGCGCCCCCTCCCATGGTCCATCCGGACCGCATTCCCTCCCGCCGTTTCAGGACCGCCCGACGATGATCCGTTCGCCCCTCATGACCGTCATGACCGATGCCGTAATGAAGGCCTCGCGCTCCCTCAAGCGCGACTTCGGCGAGATCGAGAACCTCCAGGTGTCCCGCAAGGGGCCCGGCGACTTCGTCTCGGCGGCGGACCGCAAGGCGGAGAAGATCCTGCGCGAATCCCTTGAGAAGGCCCGCCCCGACTACGGGTTCGTGATGGAGGAGGGCGGCGTCGTCGAAGGCCGGGACCCGAGCCACCGCTGGCACATCGACCCCCTCGACGGCACCACGAACTTCCTCCACGGCCTGCCGCATTTCGCGCTCTCCGTCGGCCTCGAGCGCGACGGGCAGATCGTGGCCGGCGTGATCTACGATCCCGCCAAGGACGAGCTCTTCATCGCCGAGAAGGGCAAGGGCGCCTATCTCAACAACCGGCGCATCCGGGTCGCCGCCCGCAACGACCTGGCCGACGCGGTGATCGCCTGCGGCCTGCCCCATATCGGCAAGGGCGACCACGGCCTGTTCCTGCGCGAATCCTCCGTCGTCATGGGCTATGCGGGCGGCATGCGCCGCTGGGGCGCCGCGGCCCTCGACCTTGCCTACGTGGCCTGCGGGCGGCTCGACGCCTATTGGGAGAGGGGGCTCAACTCCTGGGACGTCGCCGCAGGCATCCTGATGATCCGCGAGGCCGGAGGCTTCATCTCCGATGCGGACGGAGGGAGTAACCCCATGGCCACCGGAAGCGTGGCCTGCGGCAACGAAGTGCTGCACCGCGAGCTGGTGAAGCTCTTGAAGAAGGCGAAAGGCTGATAATTTCTGTTCGTGGAGGCGGACGATCCGGGCAGCCATGCTTGATCCCGCCTCCCCGTCCCGTCACATTGGAACGGTCTTGAGGCACCAGCGAGCAGGATCCCAATGGAAGACCAGCCCCTCACCCCACCGCGGATCTATCTCATCCGCATGGCGGTTTTCCTGATCCTGGCGGGGTTCGTCGCCTTCATCCTCTACAAGCAGATCTGGAACGCCTTTCTCGCCAATCCGGGCCTCAACAGCCTCATCGTCGGCGTGATGTTCATCGGCATCGTGCTGGCGATCCGCCAGGTCTGGCGCCTCTTCCCGGAGGTGCGCTGGGTCAACACCATCCGCCAGGCCGAGCAGGGGCTCGTGCAGCCGACGACTCCCGTCCTCCTGGCCCCGCTCGCGGCCTTCATCGCCAACCGCTCCACGCACTCGCTCCTTTCGGTCACCGCGACCCGCTCCCTCCTCGATTCCATCGGCGCCCGCCTGGACGAGAGCCGCGAGATCCTGCGCTATCTCGCCGGCCTTCTCGTGTTCCTCGGCCTCCTCGGCACCTTCTGGGGCCTGATCGACACGGTGGGGTCGGTGGGGCGGATCATCTCCTCCCTGCGCACGGGGCAGGACACGGCGGTGCTCTTCGACGAGTTGAAGAACTCCCTGTCCGGGCCGCTCCAGGGCATGGGCCTGTCGTTCTCGGCCTCCCTCTTCGGCCTCGCCGGGTCCCTGGTGCTGGGCTTCCTCGACCTGCAGGCCGGCCAGGCCCAGAACCGCTTCTACACGGAGCTGGAGGACTGGCTCGCCACCTCGACCACCGACACCGCTCCCGACCTCTCGCTCCGCTCCGCCGGAACCTCCGGGGACATCGCCCTCGCCCTCAACCGCCTCGCCGCCGCGGTCAACGAGGGGGCGGGCGGGCGCGCCTCGACCCAGGCCATGGCGAACCTCGCGGAGGGGGTCCAGGGTCTCGTCCAGCACATGCGTGCCGAGCAGCAGATGATCCGGGACTGGGTGGAGGCTCAGGCCGCCCGCGAGAAGGAGCTGAAGCAGGTGCTCGACCGTCTCGCCCGTGAAAGGCTGCCCTGATGCCGGTCGCCAGCACGGGAGGACGCCGCAGGGGCCGCCAGGGACAGCTCAACTACTGGCCGGGCTTCGTCGACGCGCTCTCGACCCTGCTCCTGTCCATCGTCTTCCTGATCTCGGTCTTCATGGTGGGGCAGTTCTTCCTGTCCCGCGAGCTGTCGAGCCGGGACACGGTGCTCGACCGCCTGAACCGGCAGATCGCCGAGCTCACCGACCTCCTCGCCCTCGAGCGGTCGAGCCGGCGGACCACGGAGGAGAACCTCACCGCCCTTCAGAGCACCCTCAAGGCCGCGGAGGACGACCGGGCGCGCCTGCAGGGCCTGATCGACAGCGGCGGCGACGCCCAGGCCCGGGCGAAGGAGCTCAACTCCGCCCTCGAGGCCGAGCGCCAGGCCACCGGCCGCGCCTTGAGCCAGGTGGAGATCCTCAACCAGCAGATCGCGGCCATGCGCCGCCAGCTCGCGGCCCTGGAGGAGGCCCTCGCGGCTTCCGAGAACCGGGACAAGGAGAGCCAGGCCCGGATCGCCGACCTCGGCAGCCGGCTCAACGTGGCCCTCGCCCAACGGGTGCAGGAGCTTGCCCGCTACCGCTCCGACTTCTTCGGACGCCTGCGCCAGATCCTCGGCAACCGGCCGGACGTGCGCATCGTCGGCGACCGCTTCGTCTTCCAGTCCGAGGTGCTCTTTCCCGCGGGCCAGGCGACCCTCCGGCCCGAGGCCTCCGACGAGATCGACCGCATCGCGGCCGCCCTGGTGGAGCTGCAGAAGCAGATTCCCCCGGACATCCCCTGGGTCGTCAGGGTCGACGGCCACACGGATGCGCGCCCGATCGCCACGTCCCAGTTCCCGTCCAACTGGGCCCTTTCGGCCGCCCGCGCCATCGCCGTGGTCCAGGCGCTCGCCGCCCGCGGGGTCCAGCCCCAGCATCTCCTCGCGGCGGGGTTCGGCGAGTACCAGCCCATCGACCTCGGCACCACGGAGGAGGCCTATGCGCGCAACC
The DNA here is from genome assembly GCF_009363855.1 of Microvirga thermotolerans. GTDB lineage: Bacteria > Pseudomonadota > Alphaproteobacteria > Rhizobiales > Beijerinckiaceae > Microvirga > Microvirga thermotolerans. The sequence goes on along the minus strand of NZ_CP045423.1, from coordinate 864,626 downwards.
GGCGCATCGAGCTGAAGCTGACGGAGCGGTGAGCGGGACCGTCAGCGCTCCTTGCCGAGCGCCCTCGCCACGTCGGCGACCTGGACGCCCACCCGCCGGACCGCATCCATGAGCTGCTGGCGGGACACGTTCCACTTCCCCGTCCAGTAGCGGACCTCCCAATCCTCGTGGACATTGATGCGGGACGAATCCTGCGGATGCCGCCTGTTCATGTTGTCGCCCATCCCGGCCTCCTGAAAGCCTCGGCGGCCGGCTCTCGCGCCGGCCTCCTTCCTTCAACTTCAGGGAAAGACTCCGGTTCGGCCCATCCTATTCCGCGGCCTGGACGCGGCCGTCCGCGCCCGTGAACTGGAGCCGGGCGAGGCGGGCGTAAAGGCCGCCTTGGCCGAGGAGGCTGTCGTGGGTCCCTTCCTCCACGATCCGCCCGGCATCCATGACGAGGATCCGGTCGGCGGACCGCACGGTGGCGAGGCGATGGGCGATGACGAGGGTGGTCCGCCCCTGCATGAGCCGGTCGAGGGCGCCCTGCACCTTCTTCTCGCTTTCCGCGTCGAGGGCGGAGGTCGCCTCGTCGAGGAGGAGGATCGGCGCGTCCTTGAGGATGGCGCGGGCAATGGCGAGGCGCTGGCGCTGGCCGCCGGAGAGCGTCACGCCCCGCTCGCCGACGAGGGTGGCATAGCCCTGCGGCAGGGCGCGGATGAACCCGTCCGCCGAGGCAAGCTCGGCCGCGCGGCGAACCTCGTCCTCCGTGGCGTCGGGCCGGCCGTAGCGGATGTTCTCGAGGACGCTCGCCGCGAAGACGGTCGGCTCCTGCGGCACGAGCGCCATCCTCCGGCGCAGGGCGAGGGGATCCGCCTCCGCGACGGGGACTCCGTCCACCAGGATGGTGCCCTCCTGGGGATCGTAGAACCGGAGCAGCAGCTGGAGCACGGTGCTCTTGCCCGCGCCGGAGGGCCCGACGAGGGCGACCCGCTCGCCCCGCTCCACCCTGAAGCTCAGACCGTGGAGGGCGCGCTGGTCGGACCGGGTCGGGTAGGCGAAATGCACGTTCTCGAACGCCAGCGTCCCGAGGGGCGGCTGCGGCAGGGGCTCCGGCCGGGCCGGAGCCTCGATGGCGGGCTTGGCCGCCAGGATCTCGCCGAGGCGTTCCGCCGCGCCGGCCGCCTGGGCCAGTTCCCCATAGACCTCGGAGAGCTGGCCCAGAGCGCTCGCCGCGAAGACGGCATAGAGCACGAACTGGGAGAGCTGGCCGGCGCTCATGGCCCCGCCCATCACGTCCTGCGCCCCGTACCAGAGCACGCCGACGACGCTCGCCGAGACCAGGAACAGGCCGATGCCGGTCAGGAAGGCGCGCATGGTGGTGGAGAGGCGGGCGGCATCGAAGGCCTCCTCCGCCGCCGCGGCGAAGCGCAGGGACGTCGCCCGCTCCATGCCGAAGGCCTGCATGGTCCGCACCGCCCCGATGGCCTCGGCCGCATAGGCGGAGGCGTCGGCGAGCCGGTCCTGCGCCGCCCGGGAGCGGCGGCGCACCGCCCGGCCCGATACGACGAGGGGCACCACGATGACCGGGATCGCGATGAGCACGAGGGCCGACAGCTTGGGGCTGGTGACGATCATCAGCACCACCGCGCCGACGAACAGGAAGAGGTTGCGCAGGGCGATGGAGATGCTGGCCCCGAAGGCCGACTTGACCTGGGTCGTGTCGGCCGTGAGGCGGGAGACGATCTCCCCGCTCTTGGCCTGGTCGAAGAAGGCCGGGTCGAGGGAGGTGAGATGGCGGAAGACGGCGGAGCGCAGGTCCGCCACCACCCGCTCGCCCAGGGTGATGACGAAGTAGTAGCGGGAGGCGCTCGCCAGGGCGAGCAGCCCCACCACGAGGAGCAGGATGCCGAAATAGGCGTTCACCAGCCCCCTCCCCTGCTCTGTGAAGCCGAGGTCGATCACCCGGCGCACGGCGACGGGCATGGCCAGGGTCATGGCGGAGGCCAGGAGGAGGGCGGCCAGGGCCGCCAGGATCCGCCCCTTGTAGGCGAGCGCGTAGGGCAGAAGGGGTTTGAGGGCGCTCAGAGCCGCCTTGGGGCGTCGGGATCCGTCGGGTTCGGGGGCCATGTCCGGTTTCGCTTGCGGGATGTCGGGCGCGCGGAGGCTTCATGCCCGGTCCCGGCTTGTTTCAGGGTTCCAAGTAAGGTATAGGCCCGCAACCTTTCAAGACAGGCTCGATCACAGGCTGCGGGCACCACGCTGGCGGACCGCAAGAGGATATGGCAATGGCGCGCAAAGAAACCGAACACCCGGACTACCACTTCATCAAGGTCGTGATGACCGACGGCACCGAGTACATGACCCGGTCGACCTACGGCAAGGAGGGCGACACCCTCAACCTCGACATCGACCCCAAGACCCACCCGGCCTGGACCGGCGGCCAGCAGCAGCTGCTCGACCGCGGCGGCCGTCTGTCGCGCTTCAACTCGAAGTTCGGCAACCTGTCCTTCGGCAAGAAGTAAGCCGCTTCCCGGATTCCGGCCTCCCGGCCCGACCAGAACCCCGCTCCGGCGGGGTTTTTGCGTTTGCGGCGGCCTCCCACCGCGCTCCGTCCTTCCCGTCTCCACTGCCCGCCGCGCACCGTCAACAAGTCGGTTGCGGCTTGGTCCTTGCTCGCTCCCTCCCCGCATCGCGGATTGCGCGGCCTGCGCCGCCGCGCCCTCTCCCTCCTTGCGCACCGGGATCGGCGGGGGAGGGAACGCGTCGCGCTTCCCGCGCACCGCCGTCCGACCGGACCGGCCCGGCCATGCCGCCGGAGATGAGCCGTGAGAAGCACGCACGCCGCCGCGTCCTCCGGGCGCGTGGGCCCGGAGGGGCGGCGGGGTCGAGGGGGCACGAGGATCGCTCCGGCTCGGGGGAAGGAAGGGGTGAAGGCAATGAGCCGCAGCGTCATCGCGCCCGGTTCTTTTCCGGCGGACCGGCGGCGGAGGCTCCGGGGATGGCCCGGACGCGGGGCGGCGTTGACGAACGCCGGCGGCGCCGGACGGCCCGGAGCCCCGGCTCTGCCGGGGCCGCCCGCGGCCGGCGCGTGCGTGGCGCGCGGGCGCGGGACCGGTCCCGTCCCCGCATTCGGCGACGCCTCGCGAGCGCGCCCCTCGGCGGGACGGGATGCGTTACGATATAGCCGAGCTTGGCGCCGCTGTCAAGAACGAAAGCGGAACATTATCGCGGACGCACCCTGCCAGGACGCGCAGCGGGCAGCGCCATGGCCGTCGCGGGGCACGCTTCGAGGGGCCCGCCTGTCCGGACGGCGGCACCCGCGGCGTCTTCGCCCCGCACCGCAGGGGTGATGGCTTCCGGGCTCGCCTGCGGCGCCCCGGAATGACGGAGGGCGAGGGAAGAGGGCGCATTCCCTCCCCGCGGATCCCGGATGTTCCCGGAATCGGCTCTCTCAATGCGCAAGGCGGGACAGGGCGCGGTGGCGCTGCCTAAGCAAGGGGAACGGGCGCGGCGGCGCTGGCTGCGAGAGCCCCCAGGACCTGACCCGCCGCAGGAACGGCGCGTCCGGTTTCGCAATGCCGTCAAGGCAGGGCCTTCAATGGCCGCCGAAGACCTGCTCCAGCAGGCGATGCTGGGCCGCGACGGGATTGGGCGCAGGCGCGACGGGTCCGGGATCGGGCTCCGACATGAGCCGTTCCAGATGGAGGATGCGGGCGTGGATCCGCGTGGCGAGGCCGATCAGTTCCTTGAGGCGCGGCGGAAGGGCCTCGAAATCCTCGACGGAGGTAACCGTGTCCTGCTGGGTCAGGTGGACCCGGTTGTTCTCGAGCTGCGCTTGGTCGGGCGTGATCTCGCCCTCCGCCACCGCCCGCTGCAGGAGAAGCCAGGAAGCGATCTGCATCAGCCGCGTGGTGAGGCGCATGCTCTCGGTCGCGTAGGCGATGACGCCCTCCCGGGGCAGGCGCTTGGAATCGAGGCGCCCCTGGCCGTCGAGATAGGCGGCCGTGTCCTCGACGAGTTCCATGCCCTCCTGGAACAGGGCCTTGAACGCATCCGAATGGACGAAGCCATGCCCGAACGGAACGGTTCCGGCGCCAAGCTTGATCACATCGGGTTCGCTCACAGGCTCTCTCCCATAGGCAACGGTCCCCGGCCGCCCATCGGCCCGAGACCTCCACGCATCGGGAAAACAGTATAGAACGCCTCTCGGTTCGATGCTCCGGCAACCCTTTCTTAAGGTTAAGTTCGGACGGAGCAGCCAAAAATTGAGCCGCCCGGGGCGGCTCGAGTCCTGACAGGGAGGCGTCAGAGAGAGAGGGAGGACCATCTCTCATCCAGGGAGAGAACTGGATGAGCCGATGATCGCCCGAAAGGCTTAATGCCGGGTTAACCGCCGGCCCTCAGGCGGAACCGAGCTTGAAGAAGGCGCTGGCGGCCGCCATGGAATTCTCCTTGCCGCGCTTGGCCTCCCGCAGCCGGGCGATCTCGCGCTCCAGGAGGGCGATGCGGTCGTCGATCTCGTCGATGGACAGCACCGAGAGATCCTGGCCGAACTCGTGGCCCGACGGACGGACCCTCGTTTCCTCGTCGAAGGGATCGAAAGCCATGACATCCTCCTTCCTCAGGCCGCTCGCCAGCGTAGGACGCAGTGCGCGGATTGCCAATCTTGCCCTATATCCACCAACCTTTGACCGAAGGAGGACGGAATGGCGGCAATTTCTGACACGATGCGGGCCGTGATCGCGCAGGGCACGGGCGGCCCCGAGGTGCTCGCGGTGGTCGAGCGGCCCGTGCCGACGCCCGGCGAGGGCGAGATCCTCGTGCGCGTGAGGGCGGCGGGGGTGAACCGCCCGGACGTGCTGCAGCGGCAGGGCGGCTATCCGCCGCCGCCCGGCGCGCCGGACATTCTCGGCCTCGAGATCGCGGGCGAGGTCGCGGCGGCCGGGCCGAACGCCGCCCGCTTTCCCGTCGGCACGCCCGTCATGGCCCTGGTCGCGGGCGGCGGCTACGCGGAATACGCCGTCGTGCACGAGAGCAACGCCCTCCCCGTCCCGGCGGGCCTCTCCCTCGAAGAGGCGGGAGCGGTGCCGGAGACCTATTTCACCGTCTGGACCAACGTGTTCGAGCGGGGCCGGCTGGCGGCCGGGGAGACGCTCCTCGTCCACGGCGGCACCTCCGGCATCGGCACCACGGCCATCCAGCTCGCGAAGGCCTTCGGAGCGCGGGTGATCGCCACGGCGGGAACGGCCGCGAAATGCGACGCCTGCCGTACCCTCGGCGCCGACGTCGCGGTCAACTACCGGGAGGCCGACTTCGTCGCGGCGGTCAAGGAGGCGACCGGGGGCAGGGGCGCCGACGTCATCCTCGACATGGTCGGCGGCGACTACATCCCCCGCAACTACGAGGCGGCGGCCCGGGACGGGCGAATCGTCCAGATCGCCTTCCTGAACGGGAGCCGGGCCGAGGCGGATTTCCGCCTGCTCATGGTCAAGCGGCTGACCCATACGGGCTCGACGCTGCGCCCCCGCACCGTCGCCGAGAAGGCGGGAATCGCCCGCGCCCTGGAGGAGAAGGTCCTGCCGCTCCTGGCGGAGGGCCGCGCCCGGCCGGTGATGGATTCCCGGTTCCCGCTCCAGGACGCCGCCCTGGCCCATGCGCGGATGGAGAGCGGGGCCCATATCGGAAAGATCGTCCTCACCCTTTAAGAATTGCAACACGGGGACAGGCTCCCTATAATCACCTCGTTTCCCTCACAATGTGAGACGAGATCGCTCCGGCCCGGCCGGGACGGAGCGCAGGAGAGTTTTGCCGTGCGGCGCCGACGAGCGGGCGCCCGGCCTGAAGGAGTGAAGCCCATGTCCCAGGGACCGCTGATGCCGAAGGCGACAGCCGTGTGGCTCGTCGAGAATACGTCCTTGTCGTTCGACCAGATCGCCGACTTCTGCAAGCTCCACCCCCTCGAGGTGAAGGGCATCGCCGACGGCGAGGTGGCGACCGGCATCAAGGGGCTCGACCCCATCACCACGGGCCAGCTGACCCGCGAGGAGATCGAGAAGGCGCAGAAGGACCCGAACCACCGCCTCAGGATGGCGGAGTCGCGGGTGAAGCTGCCCGAGCAGAAGCGCATCAAGAAGGGCCCGCGCTACACGCCGGTGTCCCGCCGCCACGACCGCCCCAACGCCATCCTCTGGCTGGTGCGCAACCATCCCGAGCTGAAGGACGCGCAGATCATGCGCCTCGTCGGCACCACCAAGACCACGATCCAGCAGGTCCGCGACCGCACCCACTGGAATTCGGCCAGCCTCACCCCCATGGACCCGGTGACCCTCGGCCTGTGCTCGCAGATCGACCTGGACTTCGAGGTCCAGCGCGCCGCGAAGGACCGCCCGCAGACGGCGGCGCCCCAGGAGACCGGCGGCACCCTGATGCCGGCCGAGGTGTCCACGGCCGAGCCGGAGCGCGAGGAGCCCTTCGCCGACATGAGCCGGCCGAGCCCGGCGAAGGAGGAGGAGATCGACGTGAACTCGGTCTTCGCCAAGCTCAAGCAGCTCAAGCGCTCCGACGAGGACGAGGAGTAGGAACGCGAAAGGCCCGGATCGCTTCGGGCCTTTCCGTTTATCCTCCGCCGTCGGTCCGGGGCCGCGGAGCGGAACCCGGAACCCATAAAGCATCGCGTGAAAAGATGCGTGAAATCAAAACCCTGGGGCACCGGACGTGAGTTCGAATTCTCATCCGATGCTCTAGAGCGGATTGCGCTTCAACGGAATCGCACTCCGCTCCGAAGCTCTTGGTTTGCCGCATTTTCGGACGGACCCGGAGGGCCGCGCCAGCGAAAACCGGTTTCCACTTCTCCTGAAAATGCTCTGGCCGCCGGAGATTCGGGATCGAACGCAGCGGTTGCGGAGTCCGTCCGTTCCGCCGCACGGCTGGTCTTGGGTTCCGGGCCAGGCCTTCGGCCGTCCCGGAACGACGGCGTCGGGAAGCGTAAGGCGCACCCCGGCCGCGCGGCTACTCCCCCAATCCCCGGCTTCGAAGCGCCTCGCCGATCTCGTCGAGGATCGCAGGATCGTCGATGGTCGCCGGCATGCTCCAGGGCTCGCCGTCCGCGATCTTCTTCATGGTGCCGCGCAGGATCTTGCCCGAGCGGGTCTTGGGCAGGCGGCCGACCGTGATGGCGAGCTTGAAGGCGGCGACGGGGCCGATCCTCTCGCGCACCAGGGCCACCAGCTCCGTCTCCACCTCCGCGGGGGACTGGCCGACCCCGGACTTGAGCACCACGAAGCCGCAGGGCACCTCGCCCTTCAGGGCGTCCTTCACGCCGATCACGGCGCATTCGGCCACGGCCGGGTGGGAGGCCAGCACCTCCTCCATTCCGCCCGTCGAGAGCCGGTGCCCGGCCACGTTGATGATGTCGTCGGTCCGGCCCATGATGTAGACGTAGCCGTCCCGGTCCACGAAGCCCGCATCCGAGGTGTTGTAGTAGCCCGGATAGGTGGTGAGATACGCCTCCCGGAAGCGCTCGTCCGCATGCCAGAGGGTGGGCAGGCAGCCGGGCGGGAGCGGCAGCCTGATGGCGATGGCGCCCATGGTGTCCGGGGGCTGGGGCCGCCCGCCCTCGTCGAGCACCTGCACGTCGTAGCCGGGCATGGGAACGGTGGGCGAGCCGTACTTCACCGGCAGGGCCCCGAGGCCCAGGGGATTGCCGGCGATGGGCCAGCCGGTCTCCGTCTGCCACCAGTGGTCGACCACGGGAACGCCGAGGATCCGCTCGGCCCACTGCACCGTGTCCGGATCGGCCCGCTCGCCCGCCAGGAACAGGGCGCGGAAGCGGGAAAGATCGTAGTTCCTCAGGAGCTTCGCGTCGGGATCCTCCTTCTTGATCGCCCGGAAGGCGGTCGGCGCGGTGAAGAGCACCGCCGCCCCGTGCTCCGACGCGACCCGCCAGAAGGCCCCCGCGTCGGGAGTGCCCACCGGCTTGCCCTCGTACAGGATCGAGGTGCAGCCGTGCAGGAGCGGGCCGTAGACGATGTAGGAATGCCCGACCACCCAGCCCACGTCGGAGGCGCAGAAATAGACCTCCCCCGGATCGACGCCGTAGAGGTTCTTCATGGACCATTTCAGGGCGACCATGTAGCCGCCCGTGTCCCGCAGCACGCCCTTCGGGCGCCCGGTGGTCCCGGAGGTGTAGAGCACGTAGAGCGGATCGGTGGCCGCCACCGGCACGCAGGACGCCCGGCGCCCGGCCCGGCGGGCCTCCGCCACCGCCGAGGCCCAGTCGCGGTCGCGCCCCTCCACGAGGGAGGCGCTCGCCTGCGGGCGCTGGAGGATGAGGCAGGCCTGCGGCTTGTGGCGGCTCAGGGCGATCGCCTCGTCGAGCAGGGGCTTGTAGGGGACGACCCTCGCCACCTCGATGCCGCAGGAGGCCGAGAGCACCAGCTTGGGCGTGGCGTCCTCCAGGCGCGTCGCGAGCTCCCGCGCGGCGAAGCCGCCGAACACCACGGAATGGACCGCGCCGATGCGCGCGCAGGCGAGCATGGCGAACACCGCCTCCGGCACCATGGGCATGTAGAGGACGACCCGGTCGCCCTTGCCGACGCCCATGTCCTGCAGCACCGCCGCGAGGGTGGCGACCTCCTCCCGCAGGTCATGGTAGGTGAAGGTGCGGATGGTGCCGGTGACCGGGCTGTCGTAGACGAGCGCCGCCTGGCCCCCGCGGCCGCGCTCCACATGGCGGTCGAGGGCGTTGTAGCAGGCATTGCACTCCGCCCCCACGAACCAGCGCCCGTAGATCCCGGCGGACGGATCGAAGACCTTCTCGGCCGGCCTGAACCAGTCGATCTCGCGGGCGGCCTCTTCCCAGAACCCTTCCGGATCCGAGCGCCAGCGTTCGTAGGCCTCCCGGTAACGGCTCCGGTCCTGTCCCGCGTGGTGTCCCGTCTCTCCGGAGGATGTCGCCTGGGTCGGTGTCGGCTGGGATGTCATGACCCTCTCCCATGTGCTGGCCGCATGAGACTTCACGTCCATACCGTGGTAGCAGGCACAGAGGCCGCGGTCAGCGGCGACTTTCGGCCAGTTTCCATGATCACCGACCCCCTGTTCTACGCCGCCGCCGTGCCCGCCGTGGTCCTGATGGGCCTCGCCAAGGGGGGCTTCTCGGGGCTGGGGCTCCTGTCGCTGCCCCTCATGGCCCTCGTCGTGTCGCCGGTGCAGTCGGCGGCGATCATGCTGCCGATCCTGATCGTGCAGGACGTGGTGACGGTCTGGGCCTACCGGCGCAGCTGGGACCGGCGGAACATCGCGATCCTGCTGCCGAGCGCCGTCGTCGGCATCGTGTCGGGCTATCTTCTCGCGGCGCGGGTCTCCGACGCGGCAGTGACCCTGGCGGTCGGGATCGTCTCCATCGCCTTCGCCGTGCGCCGGCTAATCCTGGAGCGAAGGAAGACCCTGCCCTCCCCGGCGAAGGCGGACGTGCCGCGCGGCCTGTTCTGGGGAGGCGTGATCGGCTTCACCAGCATGATCGCCCATGCGGGCGGCCCGCCCTTCCAGATCTACGTGATGCCGCAGCGGCTGCCGCGGGACGTGTTCGTGGGCACCGGCGCCGTGTTCTTCGCGCTCAACAACTGGATCAAGGTGCCGCCCTACATCGCCCTCGGCCAGTTCACGGCCGAGAACCTCGCCACGGCGGCGGCGCTGTTCCCGGTGGCGGTCGCCTCCACCTGGGCGGGCGTGCTCCTGGTGCGTCGGGTTTCGGGGGACCGGTTCTATACCCTCGTCTATGCCCTGCTCGTCCTGGTCGGGGCGAAGCTCGCGGTCGACGGGGCGCGGGCGCTCCTCTGAGGCCGGCGCCGCTCCTCCTCACGAAAAAACTGCCGCTCTCCCCGAGGACAGCGGCAGCTTTTTGGTAGGGAGTTTCCAGCGATCGGAACGGCGCGGTCAGTGCATCACCGCGTGAGCGCCCTTGAGGCGGGCGATCTGATCCTTGAGCTGAAGCTTCTTGCGCTTCAGTTCCGCCAGCTTGATGTCATCCGTGGAGGGGTGGTTGAGGGCGTCCTGGATCTCGCGCTCAAGGGCCTGATGCCTGCGTTCGAGTTCCACCAGATGATTCTGCAGCGGCATGTCAGCAACCTCCTGTTCGATGTCTGACGGTTCGAAGTCTGACACAGAGAAAGTGGCGAGTCGAAGGCAAAACGTGCTGCGATGCGGCGGGGGAAAGGCATTGGCGGAGGCCGCATTCGAACTTGCCCTCGGGCGGGCCGGGGCGCATAATTTCGCCCTCTCGCGCCGCCCCGGGCGAGCGCCATCTGGACTTTCCGATGCACGATCTGGCTGAACTCGAAGCGGAACTCTCGCGGCTGAAGCAGGAGCACCGGGACCTGGACGCTGCCATCGATGCCCTCGAGAAGATGATCGCGGGCGATCAGCTCCAGGTCCAGCGCCTCAAGAAGCGCAAGCTCGTCCTCAAGGACCGCATCATGCAGATCGAGGACCAGATCACGCCCGACATCATCGCCTGAGGCACGGCCCCGAAACGGCCCGAAAACGGGACGGCGCGCCGCAACGGCCTTGCTTGGCCCCGAAGGCTTCGCTATGCCCGCCTGACGCGTTGGCAGAGCCGGAGCCGGAACATGGCGGGAATCCCCGTGGCCATCATCATGGGCAGTCAGTCCGACTGGGCGACCATGCGCCATGCCGCCGAGACCCTCGACCTCCTCGAAATCCCCTACGACGCCCGGATCGTCTCCGCCCACAGGACTCCGGACCGGCTGGTCTCCTTCGCCAAGGGCGCCAAGGCGGCGGGCTTCAAGATCGTCATCGCGGGCGCAGGCGGCGCGGCGCACCTTCCCGGCATGACGGCCGCCATGACGCCGCTGCCCGTCTTCGGCGTGCCGGTGGAGTCGAAGGCCCTGTCGGGGCAGGACAGCCTCCTGTCCATCGTGCAGATGCCCGCCGGCATTCCCGTCGGCACCCTCGCCATCGGCCGCGCCGGCGCGGTCAACGCCGCCCTCCTCGCGGCGGCGGTCCTCGCCCTCCACGACGAGGCCCTCGCCCGGCGCCTCGACGCCTGGCGGGCCCGGCAGAGCGAGAGCGTGGCCGAGCGGCCCGCGCAGGAGGAGTGACCGCATGATCCGTCCCGGCTGCACCCTCGGCATTCTCGGCGGCGGCCAGCTCGGCCGCATGATCGCCATGGCCGCCGCGCAGCTCGGCCTGCGCACCCACGTCTACGCACCGGAGCGGGACAGCCCCGCCTTCGCCGTCGCCGCCGAGCACACGGTGGCGGCCTACGAGGACGAGGCGGCGCTCGTCCGCTTCGCCAAGGCGGTGGACGTCGTCACCTACGAGTTCGAGAACGTCCCGGCGGCGACGGCGGCGGTCCTGAGCGCCCATGCCCCCCTCGCCCCGAACGCCCGCGCGCTCTCCGTGACCCAGGACCGGCTGACGGAAAAGTCCTTCGTGGCGGAGCTCGGCATCGCAACCGCCCCCTTCGCGGCGGTCTCCGACGAGGGGGACCTCGCGGCCGCGCTCGAGCGGATCGGGCGCCCCGCCGTCCTCAAGACCCGCCGCTTCGGCTACGACGGCAAGGGCCAGGCGACGATCCGGCCGGAGACGGATCCGGCCGCCGCCTTCGCGGCCATCGGAAGGGCTCCGGCGATCCTCGAGGGCTTCGTGCCCTTCGAGCGGGAGGTCTCGGTGGTCGCCGCGCGCACGGCGGCGGGCGCCTTCGCCGCCTACGACCTGTGCGCCAACGAGCACAGCCACCACATCCTCGCCACGACCCGGGTCCCGGCGGGCGTTTCCCCGCAGACCGAGGCGGCGGCCTTCGCCATCGCCCGGGCCATCGCCGACGCGCTCGACTACGTGGGCGTGCTCGCGGTCGAGCTGTTCCTCGTGCGCGACGGGGTGCGCGACGGGGGCGGGGAGCGCCTGGTGGTGAACGAGATCGCCCCCCGCGTCCACAATTCCGGCCACTGGACCCTGGGCGGCGCGGCGACCTCGCAGTTCGAGCAGCACGTGAGGGCGGTCTGCGGCTGGCCGCTCGGCGCGACGGGCCGCCTGGGCCGGGTCGAGATGCAAAACCTCATCGGCGACGACGTGAAGGAATGGCAGCGGATCCTCGCCGAGCCCGGGGCGCACCTGCATCTCTACGGCAAGGCCGAGGCCCGGCCCGGACGCAAGATGGGGCACGTGACCCGCGTTTTTTCCGAGACGGTCTGAAACCTTTTCCCCTCCCCCGCGTTATCGCCATCGGCCGACGTATTTCTTGGCAGAAACCCTGGACAATCCAGGTTTCCTCTGCTAGTCACGCCGGCCAGACCGGGGTGCGCAGGACGCGCCTCATTTGCTTTTGCCACAATCGAAACGGATCAAACGAGGAATTCGCGTGCAGGTTCTTGTCCGGGATAACAACGTCGATCAGGCGCTCCGCGCTCTCAAGAAGAAGATGCAGCGGGAAGGCATCTTCCGCGAGATGAAGCTCCGCGGCCATTACGAGAAGCCGTCGGAGAAGAAGGCCCGCGAGAAGGCCGAGGCCGTTCGCCGCGCCCGCAAGCTGATCCGCAAGCGCATGCAGCGGGAAGGCCTGCTGCCCTCCAAGCCCCGCACCGCTGCCGGGCGCCCGGCCCGCTAAGCTCTTCCCGAGCTTCAAGAATTCGGTCTCTCGATTGTGAGCGGCGCCCGTCTGGAAAGACCGGGCGCCGATTGCTTTTCGGCGCCGCCCTCCCCGTTCATGCTGCTTTATTTCACGGCTGTTAAGGTTTACCGGTTAGGGTAAGCCCGATCCCCCCTTCATTGAGCTGGAGACGAAGGTGCTCGACTCATCGATTCGCCGCTTTGCGCCCTTGACCCTGACCCTTGTCGCTCTCGGCCTCGCGGGCTGCGAGACCACGAGCGGCGGCGTCGCCCGCCGCATCGCCGTGGTCGAGGAGGACACCCAGGGCACGAGCAAGGTGAACATCGCCTCCCTCTCCGAGGTCATCGAGCGCAATCCCAGCGACCCGAGCGCCTACAACACCCGCGGCGCGGCCTATGCCCGGGTCGGCCGCTACAGCGACGCCATCGCCGACTTCACGAAGGCGATCCAGCTCGATCCCAACTATGCCCCGGCCTATACGAACCGGGCGCTCGCCCTGCGCCAGACCGGCCGGAACGACCAGGCTCTCGCCGATTTCACCCGCGCCATCCAGGCCGATCCGAACTACGGCCCGGCCTATATCGGCCGCGGCAACCTCCTGCGGGCGCAGAACCAGTTCCAGGACGCCCTGAACGACCTGAGCATGGCGATCCGCCTCCTGCCCGAATCGGCGGAGGCGCTCCACGCCCGCGGCCTGCTCTACCAGCGCCAGGGCATGCACCAGCAGGCAATCCTGGATTTCGATGCCACCATCGACCGCAACCCCTTCGTGGCCGCGCCCTATGCCGCCCGCGGGCAGAGCCTGGTTGCGACCAACCAGTTCGAGAAGGCCGTGGAGGACTTCAACGCCGCCCTCAACGTGAACGCCCGGGACGCGGATTCCTGGGCCTGGCGCGGGGTCGCCCTCGAGCGCCTCGGCCGCAAGAGCGAGGCGGCGGAAAGCTTCCAGCGCGCGCTCTCCATCGACAGTTCCAACACGGTCGCACGCCAGGGGAACGCGCGCCTGTAAGGCCGCGTCCCGTGGCTGCCGTCCTGCGCAGCGCCCGCGACGTCGCCGCGTTGATCGAGGCCCACGCTCCCATGCGTGGGCTTCTTGCCGTCGTCGCCTCCCTCGGGCTGGCGGACGGCTGGATCGGGGCCGGGTTCGTGCGCAACGCGGTATGGGATGTGCTCCACGGGCGGGACTTCGACATCGGCTCCCTCGACGACGTGGACGTGGTGCATTTCGATCCGGCCGATGCCGGCGGGGCGCGCGACGCCGCCCTGGAGGAGGAGCTCCGGCGGCTCCGCCCGGGCCCGAACTGGCAGGTGAGGAACCAGGCGCGGATGCACCGGCGCAACGGCGACCGGCCCTATCGCGACACCGCGGACGCGATTGCCCACTGGCCGGAAACCGCCACGGCGGTCGCCGCGCGGCTCGCCGGCGGCCGCGTGGAGATTCTCGCTCCCCATGGGCTCGACGACCTTCTCGGCCTGACGGTGAGGCCGACGCCTGCCTTCCGCGGGAAGACGGAAATCTACAGGCAGCGCCTCGCCGGGAAGGACTGGGCGGTTCGCTGGCCGCGCCTGCACCTCTCGGGACCGGAGAGCGGCGGAGAGCCCGCTACAGCGCCTTGACCATGTAGGACACGTAGGGTTCGAAGCCGAAGTCCCGGTACGTCCGCTCGGCCCTTTCGTTGGCGACGAGGGCGCCGATCATCAGGCGCCGGAGGCCCGCCTCCCGGGTCAGGCGCTCGGCCTCGCGCAGCAGCATCTGGCCGATGCCGCGGCCGCGCCAGTCCTCGTGCACGATAAGGTCCGTCACGGTGCCGTGCCGGCGCACGTCGTCGGTGACGTAGGCCGCGTCCTGATCGATGGAGAAGCCCATGGCGGCGACCGGGATGCCGTCGGCTTCCGCGAGCACGATCCGGCCCTGCCGGCCGGCGAGCCGCTGGAGAAGCTCGTCGTAGTAGTCGCGCGCGCCCCCGATGTCCCGGCGGCGGTCCCCCGTCAGGTCGGCCTCGAAGACGTTGAGCTTGTGGATCAGCTCGATGATGGCACCCCGGTCGGCGGGCCCCGCCGTCCGCAACGTCACGCCCATGCGCGGCTCCATGAGCCGGAGGCCGGCGATCCGGTGGCCTCCGGCTTCGTGAGATGTGTTTCGGGAAACCGGGTCAGTCCAGGCTTTTCAGGATGTCGTCCACGACCTTCTTGGCGTCGCCGAAGAGCATCATGGTGTTGTCCCGGAAGAACAGCTCGTTCTCGACGCCCGCATAGCCGGAGCCCATGCTGCGCTTCACGAAGAGCACGGTCTTGGCCTTCTCCACGTCGAGCACGGGCATGCCGAAGATCGGCGAGGCCGGGTCGGTCTTGGCGGCCGGGTTCGTCACGTCGTTGGCGCCGATGACGAAGGCCACGTCCGCCTGCGCGAACTCGCCGTTGATGTCCTCGAGCTCGAACACCTCGTCGTAGGGCACGTTCGCTTCCGCGAGCAGCACGTTCATGTGGCCCGGCATGCGCCCCGCCACCGGATGGATGGCGTACTTCACCTCCACGCCCTCGGCCTTGAGCTGGTCGGACATCTCGCGCAGGGCGTGCTGGGCCTGCGCCACGGCCATGCCGTAGCCCGGCACGATGATGACCTTGGCGGCGTTCTTGAGGATGAAGGCGGCGTCGTCCGCCGAACCGTGCTTCACCGGCCGCGCCTCGGCCGCGCCCGCGGCGGCGGAGGCCGTCTCGCCGCCGAAGCCGCCGAGAATCACCGAGATGAAGGAGCGGTTCATGCCCTTGCACATGATGTAGGACAGGATCGCGCCCGAGGAGCCCACCAGGGCGCCGGTGATGATGAGGGCGAGGTTGCCGAGGGTGAAGCCGATGCCCGCCGCCGCCCAGCCGGAATAGGAGTTGAGCATCGACACCACGACGGGCATGTCCGCGCCGCCGATGGGGATGATGAGCGTCACGCCGAGCACGAAGGACACCAGCACGATCAGCCAGAACAGGGCATGGCTTTCCGTGCGGATGAAGGCGACGAGCAGGACGAGGAGCAGGACGCCCAGCGCGATGTTGATCAGGTGGCGCTGGGGCAGAAGGATCGGCTTGCCGGACATGCGCCCGTCGAGCTTGAGGAAGGCGATGACCGAGCCGGTGAAGGTGATCGCGCCGATGGCGACGCCGAGCCCCATCTCGAACAGCGAGCCGCCGTGGATGGTGCCGACGGAGCCGATGCCGAAGGCCTGCGGCGCGTAGAGCGCGCCCGCGGCCACGAGCACCGCCGCCA
The DNA here is from genome assembly GCF_009363855.1 of Microvirga thermotolerans. Lineage (GTDB taxonomy): Bacteria > Pseudomonadota > Alphaproteobacteria > Rhizobiales > Beijerinckiaceae > Microvirga > Microvirga thermotolerans. Next base: position 848,757 of record NZ_CP045423.1, on the reverse strand, counting down.
TGCCGACGAGGGAGTGGAAGGCGGCGACGAGCTGCGGCATCGCCGTCATGGGCACGCGCTTGGCGACCACGGCGCCGATGCCGCCGCCGACGGCGAGGCCCAGGACCACCAGGAGCCAGCCGCCGAACCCGCTCGGCGGGGAGACGAACAGGGTGGTGACGATGGCGATCCCCATGCCCACCATGCCGTAGAGGTTGCCCTGCCGGGACGTGGTGGGGTGGGACAGGCCGCGCAGGGCCAGGATGAACAGGACGCCGGAGACCAGGTACAGGATCGAGGCCAGATTCGCCGACATCGCCTCAACCCTTCTTGCGGTACATGGCGAGCATGCGCTGGGTCACCAGGAAGCCGCCGAAGATGTTGATGGAAGCGAGCACGAGGGCGATGAAGCCGAGCGCCCGCGCCCAGACCGGCCCGTCCCCGAGGGCCGGGGCCACGTTGACGCCGACGGCGAGGACCGCGCCGACCACGATGACCGAGGAGATCGCGTTCGTCACCGACATGAGCGGCGTGTGGAGCGCGGGCGTCACCGACCAGACCACGTAGTAGCCGACGAAGATGGCGAGGACGAAGATCGCCAGCCGGAACACGGTGGGATCGACCGCCCCGTGCGTCGCGACGCTGGCGGCCGCCGCGACCTGATCCGCGATGGCCTGCGCGGTCTCGGCGGCGCGCTGGGCGGCCGCGGCCGCCGCCCGGGACTGTTCGACCGCCTGTTCGGGTGTGAGTACAGCCATGGCTTGCCCCTTAAGCTGTCGGCTGGAAGGCCGGATGGACGATCGCGCCGCCGCGGGTGAGGCAGGTCGCCTTCACGAGCTCGTCGTCCCATTTGACGGCCAGGGTCTTCGCCGCCTTGTCGACGAGCGTTTCGACGAAGGCGTAGAGGTTCCTGGCATAGAGGCTCGAGGCGGTCGCCGCGAGGCGACCCGGCACGTTGAGGTGCCCGACGATCTTCACCCCGTTGTGGGTCACGACCCTGCCCGGCTCGGCGAGCTCCACGTTTCCGCCCCGCTCCACCGCCAGGTCGACGACGACCGAGCCCGGACGCATGGATTCGACCATCTCGCGGGTCACCAGCCTCGGCGCCGGGCGGCCCGGGATGAGGGCCGTGGTGATGACGATGTCCTGCTTGGCGATGTGGGAGGCGACGAGCGCCGCCTGCTTGGCCCTGTACTCGGCGGACATTTCCTTGGCGTAGCCGCCGGCGGTCTCGGCCTGGCGGAACTCCTCGTCCTCGACGGCGACGAACTTGGCGCCCAGGCTCTCCACCTGCTCCTTGGCGGCGGGGCGCACGTCGGTCGCCGAGACCACCGCGCCGAGGCGGCGGGCCGTGGCGATGGCCTGGAGGCCCGCGACGCCGGCGCCCATCACGAAGACGCGGGCGGCGGGCACCGTGCCGGCGGCGGTCATCATCATCGGCATGGCCCGGCCGTATTCCGCGGCGGCGTCGATGACCGCCCGGTAGCCGGCGAGGTTGGCCTGGGAGGAGAGCACGTCCATCACCTGCGCCCGGGTGATGCGTGGCATCAGCTCCATGGCGAAGGCGGCGACACCTGCGTCGGCCAGCGCCTTGAGGGCGACGTCCTGGCCGTAGGGATCCATGATCGCGACGAGGATGGCGCCGGGCTTGAAGAGGGACAGTGCGGCGGCCTCGGGCCTGCGGACGGTCAGGACGATGTCCGCATCCTTCGCCGCCTCGGCGGCGCCGGGAGCGACGGCGGCGCCCGCCGCCTCGAACTCCGCGTCGGAGATTCCGGCGCGCTCGCCCGCGCCCGCCTGCACGCAGACGTCGGCTCCGAGGGATATGTACTTCTTGACGGTTTCGGGGGTGGCGGCGACGCGCGCCTCCGCCCGGTCGGTTTCCGAGAGAACAGCAATCCGCATGCAACCCCCCGACTCGGGCACCTGACGCCTGCCCTGCTTGTTGCGCGAAGGAGACTTTTATCCCCCTCGCGTCCTGTCAATAGAAAAAGAGCGCCAGAAGCAGCAGGATGGCCACCACGGCCGGCGCGCGCACGCCGATCGCCGGGGAGATCGCACCGATCGCGCCGGCGGCGAGGGAGAGGATCACCCCGAAGATCGCCGTCAGCCAGGCATGGTGGATGCCGCCGACCGCGAGCGCCAGCACGTGGCAGGCCACCACGACGGTCGCGATCTCGACGAACTTGACGAAGCCGCCGTAGGTCGCCTCGTGAGCCGGCCCGTCCATCTCCGGGCTGTATCCCCCAAAGGGTGCGTGTTTCGTATCGGCCATGATCGATGCCTTGTCTCGCAACAGTTCTTTTGGCTGCGTTTACCCCATGCGGTGAGGCGCCGCAACGCTTGGCGAAGGCCGTGGCGCCAAAATTGTGGGCATGGCCTCAGGCGGCCCCGAGAAACGCCCGCCATTGCGGGAGGCAGACGCTCTCGAAGTCGTAACGTTCCAGGGCGATGCGGCGGGCCTCCCGGGCCATCTCGGCGGAGCGGGCCCTGTCCGCCAGGGTCTCGCGCACCCGCTCCACCAGGGCCTTGTCGTCGAAGAAGTCGAACAGGCGCCCGTTCACCCCGTCCTCGACGATCTCCCGCACCGGCGCGGTGTCGGAGGCGACCAGGCGGCATTCGAGGGCCATCGCCTCGATGGACGACCAGGACAGGACGAAGGGATAGGTCATGTAGATGTGGGCGGAGGAGACCTGGAGCACCTTCACGAACTGGTCGTAGGGCAGGTTTCCGACGAAATGGACGCGGGACCAGTCCACCTCCCCGTCGATCCTCTCCCGGAACACGTCGAACCAGGTCTTGCCGCCCGGCGCCTGGCCGGAATAGCTCGTGCCCTTGCCGCCGACGACCACCACCCGCAGGCGCGGGTCGATCCTGAGCAGGCCCGGCAGGCTGCGGAACACCACGTGGGAGCCGCGCATGGGCTCGATGTTCCGGGTCACATAGGTCACCACCGGGACGTCCCGGCTCAGGCGGGGGCCGTCCTGGCCCAGGCGCAGGCTGACGGAGGAATCCGGCCTCAGGTTTTGGGCGTCGATCCCGTCGTGGATCACGGCGATCCGGTCGCGCAGATAGGCCGGGAACGTGTCCCGCTGGTAGAAGGTCGGGGCCACGGCGAGGTCCGCCGCGTCGAGGGCGCCGAGCTGCATGGCGTTCTTCGCCCTCAGGCGCCAGACGACCTCGTGGTCGGTCACGGGGAACTCGGGGTCGAAGTCGAGGTCCTGGCCCTTGGCGGCGTAGTAGTACTCGAAATAGGCCACGTGCCTCGCATCGGGCCACACGTCCTTGAGGAAGAGGTTCTCCCCCCAGCCCGTGTTCACCACCACCACGTCGGGCCTGAAACCCTGCTCCGCCAGCTGCCGGGCCCTGTGGGCCACCCCGTAGGCGCGCCGCAGGCGGGGCACCACGGGCGAGTAGCGGTTCCGGAACGGGGCATCGTCGGGCCCCGGCGCCGCCTCGTAGGGAATGTAGCGGACGCCCGGGATCGGGCAGCCCTTCGCCATGCCCAGCGCCGTGACCTCGTGCCCGTCCCGCATGAGCGCCCGGGCGAGGCGCCCGAACTGGCCCGGGAAATTCTGGTGGACGAATACGAACCTCATGGCTCCCCCTGACGTGCCGTCAGGCCCCATCTACGTTGGGACGGAGAGACATGCAACTGCATTACGTATCATGACGGGTCATCGCGGCAGGGGAAGGCCGGCGGCGGCCAGCGCCGTTTCCTGGCGCGCGGCCAGGGAGTCGAGGGAGAACCGCTCGATCTCCTCCTCGAAGAGCCGGTGGTAGTTCAGCTCCGCCCGCAGGTGCAGGAAGACGGCGCCGAGCCCGACCGCCGCCCGGTCCATGAAGACGAATTCCCGCGGGACCGTGACGGGCCCCTTCTCCTTGAGCGCCTTGTGCACCTCGAAGGCCTGGCGGCGGCCGTACTCGCCGGGCTTGACCCCGTCGGCCACCGTGCGGACGCGATCGTCGAGGAGCGGCCCGTAGATGAACCGCGCCCAGATGTTGAGGATGTCGATCAGCTCCGCGGAGAGGTTCCTGAACCCCCAGGTCTCGTAGGCGTGGACGATCCGATCCCGGTCCTCGGCCTGGAGCCCCCGGTAGAGGTCGACCACGCCGCCGACGAACCGCGGATGGAAGATCCGGATGCAGCCGTAGTCGAGCAGGTTGATCCCGGCGGGCTCCCCGTCCCGCGCGAAGACCGTGTAGTTGCCGAGATGCGGGTCGCCGTGGATCACCGCCGCATGGCTGAAGGGATGCCACCACGCCTTGAACATGGCGACGGCGAGCCGGTTGCGGACCGCGACGTCCGCCTGCACGTGGTTGAGGATCCTGTCGCCTTCGAGCCATTCGAGGGAGAGAAGGCGCCGGGTCGACAGGTCCGGATGGACCTTCGGCACCCGCACCTCGGGAATGCCGGACAGCACGTCCGCGTAGAGCGCCGCGTGCCGCGCCTCGCGCTCGTAGTCCAGCTCCTCGCGCACCCGCTCGCCGATCTCCTTGGCGATCTCCCGCGTGTCGATGGCAGGCCCCATGCGCCGGTGGAGGGAGAAGACGAGTTCGAGCTGGGACAGGTCCGCCTCCACGGCGGACTGCATGTCGGGATATTGCAGCTTGCAGGCGAGGGGCTCGCCCGCCTTCGTGGCGGCGCGGTGGACCTGGCCGAGCGACGCCGCCGCGGCGGGGGCGAGGTCGAAGGAGCCGAAACGATCCCGCCACCCGGGCCCGAGCTCCGCCTGCATGCGCCGCTTCACGAAGGCCGCGCCCATGGGCGGGGCCTCGCTCTGGAGCTTCTGCAGCTCGGCGGCGTACTCCGGCGGGATCAGGTCCGGAATGGTGGCGAGCAGCTGCGCCACCTTCATGATCGGCCCCTTGAGGCCGCCGAGCGCCTGCGCGAGCGCGGCGGCGTTCGAGGCGTCCGCCCCGTCGCGGCCGAAGAGCCGCGCCCCGGCCATGCGGGCGGCGACGCCGCCCATGTTGGCGCCGACGCGGGCGTAGCGCGCGGCGCGGGCGGCGAAGCGGTTGGCTTCCGGATCGCGGTCGGGACCGTCGGACATGGGCGTCACGCCGCCTTTTCCATCGCTTCGAGCTCGCCGATGAGGCGCTCGATCATGGAAAGGCCGATCTGCCAGAAGGACGGGTCCTTCGCATCGAGGCCGAAGGGCGCGAGGAGCTCCGAGTAGTGCTTGGTGCCGCCCGCCGAGAGCAGGGCGAAGTAGCGGTCCACGAAGCCCTCGCTCGAACGTTCGTAGATCCCGTAGAGCGAGTTCACCAGGCAGTCGCCGAAGGCGTAGGCGTAGACGTAGAACGGCGAGTGGATGAAATGCGGGATGTAGGTCCAGAAGGTCTCGTATCCGGGGCCGAGACGGATCGCGGGGCCGAGGGACTCGTCCTGCACCGACATCCACAGGTCGCACAGCTTCTCCGCCGTCAGCTCGCCGTTGCGGCGCTCCACGTGGACCTTGCGCTCGAAGGAGTAGAACGCGATCTGGCGCACCACCGTGTTGATCATGTCCTCCACCTTCGCCGCGAGCATCGCCTTGCGCTGCGCCGGATCGTCGGTCTGGTCGAGGAGCCTGCGGAAGGTCAGCATCTCGCCGAAGACGGATGCCGTCTCGGCGAGGGTCAGCGGCGTCGGCGCCATGAGGGCGCCGTTGGGCGCGGCCAGCACCTGATGGACCCCGTGCCCCAGCTCGTGGGCGAGGGTCATCACGTCCCGCGGCTTACCCTGGTAGTTCAGCAGCACGTAGGGATGCGCCGAAGGCACCGTGGGATGGGCGAAGGCGCCGGGCGCCTTGCCGGGCCGGGTCGGCGCGTCGATCCACCGCTCGTCGAAGAAGCGCTGGGCGATCTCCGCCATGCGCGGCGAGAAGGCGGAATAGGCGGAGAGCACGGTCTCCCGCGCCTCGTCCCAACGGATCGTCCGCTGCTCCACCTTCGGCAGGGGCGCGTTGCGGTCCCAGTGATCGAGGCGGTCCTTGCCGAACCACCTGGCCTTCAGGGCGTAGTAGCGGTGCGACAGGCGCGGATAGGCCTCGCGCACGGCGGAGACGAGCGCCTCCACCACCTCGCGCTCGACCCGGTTCGCCAGGTGGCGGGAATCCGCCACGTCCTCGAAGCCGCGCCAGCGGTCGGAGATCTCCTTGTCCTTGGCGAGCGTGTTGGTGATGAGCGTGAAGGTGCGCAGGTTGGCCTTCAGGGTCTTCGCGAGGGCGTCCGACGCCTCCCTGCGGACGCTCTCGTCGGGATCCTGCAGCTTGTTGAGGGCCGGCTCGATGGGCAGTTCCTCGCCGCGCACCTGGAAGCGCAGGGAGGCGATGGTCTCGTCGAAGAGCCGGTTCCAGGCCGCCCGCCCCGTGACCGACTTCTCGTGGAAGAGCTGCTCGATCCTGTCGTCGAGCTGGTAGGGCTTGTCCTTGCGGAGGTCCTCGATCCAGGGGCGGTAATGGGCGAGCGGCCCCTCCGCCATCGCCCTGTCCATCACCCCGTCGTCGACCCGGTTGAGTTCCAGCCCGAAGAACAGCAGGTCGCTCGAGGCCGCGGTCAGCCGCTCCTGGGTATCGCCGTAGAACTTCGCGCGCACCGGGTCGGTGGTGTCGCCGGAATAGACGAGGCCCGCATAGGACATGAGCCGCCCGAGAAGGTCCTCGATCGCCTCGTAGCGCTTCACGGCCTCTCCGAGAACGGTCGAGGGATTCTCGCCCCGCGCCAGCGAATCGAGCTTGCCGCGATAGGCCTCCGCGAAGTCCCGGCATTCCGTCTCGACCCGGGCGAGATCGCTGCGGAACGCCTCGCTGTCCATGGCCGGGTAGAGGTCCGACAGGTTCCATTCCGGCAGCGCGCCGAGTTCGGCCTGCCTGATGTCGGCGGAGGCCATGGGGAGGGACGAGTGAGCGTTCTGGCGTTGCAAGGAGTTTTCCATCTCAGGAGCGGGGTTGATGAGCGGGTCCTTCCCATATTGGCGGTCTGCCGCGCGGGATCAACCCGGAACGGGCCCGGCGGAATCGGCTGGGGACGGCGGGCCGCCGTCCCCAGCCCGTTAAGGAGCGGTTTACGCTTGTCGCGCAGCATCGTGACATTTCCCGCCACCCGATGTCCCTCATGCCCCTCCACGAGATCCTTGCCCATGACATCCGCTCCCTGCGCCGGGGGGAGCCGGGGCACGTGAGGCATCCGGAGAGCCTGCGCGCGATCCGCCTCGCCGACAAGGCCGCGCGCGGCGCGCTGCCGGTGCTGATCGCCGCCGAGCCGGGAAGCGGCGCGACCGCCCTGGCCCGCGCCATCCACATGACCGGCCCGCGGAAGGGGCGGCCCTTCGTGATTCTGCGCTGCGACGGCGCGCCCGGCGGAGCGGAGGCCTGCGATGCGGCCCTCGAGAAGGGCCTGCGCGAGGCCCGCGGCGGCACCCTGTGCGTCGAGGACGCGGAGCGCCTTCCGGCCGCCGCGCAGGCGCGGCTGCGCGATGCGCTCGGCGTGCGGGAGCAAACGCGACGCGTCCCGCGCTCGGATGCGAGGATCGTCGCCACGACGGGCGCCGCCCTCGACGAGGAGGTGCGCCGCGGCCGGTTCCGCGAGGACCTCTACTACCGTCTCCAGATCCAGCCCATCGTCCTCAGGCCGCTCCGCGCCGAGCCGGGCCTTGCGGCCGATTGGGCCCGCGTCTTCATGCGGCTCTTCGCGCGCGAGGAGGGCAGGCCCGTCGCGGAGCTGACGCCGGAGGCGCTCGACCTTCTCCGGCGCTACGACTGGCCCGGCAACCTGCGCCAGCTCGAGAACGCCGTCTTCCGCGCCGTCGCCCTGGCGGAAGGCCCCGCCCTGACGCCCGCCGAATTCCCGCAGATCGCCGCCCGCGCGGGCGGCGGCCCGCTCCCTCTCTCTCCGCGGCCGGGAAGGACGTTCGCCTCGCCCCCGCCGGACGCCGCGCCTCCGCGCCAGGACCTGCGCGATCCCGGCACCCTGTCGCTCGTGGGCGAGGGCGGCGAGCTGCGCACCCTCGCCGAGCTCGAGGCGGAAGCCATCCGGTTCGCCCTGACCCATTACAGCGGTCGCATGTCGGCGATCTCGCGGCGCCTCGGCATCGGCCGCTCCACCCTCTACCGGAAACTGAAGGAACTCGGCCTCGACCATGAAGCCGCTTGAGCCTTTCGAGCGTTGAGAGCTTGGCGGGCCGGCAACGTCACGCCGACCGATGAAACGACGGGACGATCACGGATCGTCCGCCTGAAGACGAGGAGCAACGGAATGCTTAGCCTGCGCAAGACGACACTGTGGCTCGGCCTGGTCGGCTCGGTGTCTCTGGCCCCCCTCCCCGCCCTGGCGGCGGAGGGAGAGGCGGGCCTGCCGCGGCCGCCGCTGCCTCCCGTCGCCGAGCCCGCGCAGCCCTCCTTCGGAGACATGGCGGCGCCCGCCTCCCGCGAGGTCGCCCTGCCCGAGCCGCCGCCCCCCGCCCCCGTGACGCTGGAAGCCGCCGAGGCGGCGAAGCCCCTGCCCGCGATTCCGCTGCCCGACCCTGCCCCCGCCCTCGCGGCCGCGCAGGCGGACTGGCTGCGGATGGCGCTGGAGGCGCGCCTGGCCTCCGACGCGTTCCTGAAGGAGCTGCGCCTGAAGCAGGGCGACCGGGAATCCCTCTCCGCCTTCTATGCGCAGGCGGAGCAGCCCCTCGCCTGGGTCCGCGACGGCGCCTTCACCCCGGCGGCCCTGGCGGCGGTCGCACGCCTGAGGGCGGCGGACGAGGACGGGCTCGACCCGGCCGACTATCCGGTGCCGGATCTGCGCCTGTCCCGGGATGCCGCACCGGCGCAGTGGGCCGAGGCGGACCTGAAGCTCAGCGCCGCCGTCATCCGCTATGCCCGCGACGCCCGCGGCGGGCGCGTCGAGCCCTCGCGGATCTCGCCCCTCGTCACGCCCAGGCTCGAGCTCCCCGAGGCCGGCGAGGTGCTCGCGCAGGTGACCCGCGCGACGGATGCCGACGCGGCGCTGGAAGCCTACAACCCGCCGCACGCGGGCTACCGGGCCCTGAAGGCGCAGCTCGCCAAGCTGCGCGCCAGCCACCCCACGCAGCCGAGCGTGAAGGTGCCGAAGGGGCCGACCCTGCGGGTCGGGATGCAGGACGAACGGGTGCCGCCGATCCGGTCCCGCCTCAACCTGGCGAAGGCCGCAGGGGACGGGACCGTCTACGACGAACGCCTCGCCTCCGCCGTCGCCGCGTTCCAGAAGGAGGAGGGCCTGGCCGACGACGGGGTCCTCGGCCCCGAGACGCTGGCGGCTTTGTCGGGCCCCTCCTTCGCCCGCCGGGAAGGCGAGCTGATCGCCAACATGGAGCGCTGGCGCTGGCTGCCGAGCGACCTGGGCGAGCGGCACATCATGGTCAACGTGCCGGAGTTCCGCCTGCGGCTCGTGGAAGCCGGCAAGACCGTGCACGAGACCCGGGTCATCGTGGGCAAGGAGCAGTCGCAGACGCCGATCTTCTCCGAGAACATGAAGTACCTGGTGATCAACCCGTCCTGGACCGTTCCGCCCTCGATCCTGAAGAAGGAGTTCCTGCCGGCGCTGGCGAGCGACCCCTACTACGCCGAGAAGAAGGGCTACAGGATCATCCGCAGGGGCAACCGCATCACGGTCCAGCAGCCGCCGGGCGAGCGCAACGCGCTGGGCTACATCAAGTTCATGTTCCCCAACCGGCACGCGGTCTACCTGCACGACACGCCCAACCGGAAGCTGTTCGGGGCGGGCAAGCGCGCCTTCAGCCACGGCTGCGTGCGCGTGGACCAGCCCTTCCAGCTGGCGGAGGAGGTGCTCGGGGAGAAATGGTCCGAGGAGCGGCTGAGGAGCCTGATCGGCAAGGGGGAGCGCTATCTCAACCTGAGCCGCCCGCTGCCCGTCCACCTCACCTATTTCACCCTCGCGGTCGACGAGAAGGGCGAGGTGAAGGCCTTCGACGATCTCTACGGCATCGACCGCAAGGTGCGCGAGGCGCTGGGCCTGTCCTCCTGAGGCGGCCCGGCGCTTCTTTTCCTGTCCCACTTAACCTCGAAGTAACCGTCTTCGGCAAAGATCCCTTCACGATCAGGGATGCCGCGCCCCGCAGCGGCGGCGTGTAAAGACGAGTATCACAGTGAGAGTATTGCGTTCGGATCGCCGTGCGGCCGCGTCTTCGCTCGTGCGCCGCACCGGCATCGGTCTTGCGATCCTATGTGCCGTTCTGTTCGGGGGCACGCGCGGGACGCAGGACGCCGTCGCCAACGGCGACACGCGTACGCTGACCTTCTACCACAACAACACGCGGGAGAGCCTCACTGTCACCTTCCGGCGCAACGGGCAGTACGACCCGCAGGCGCTGGAGCAGCTCAACTGGTTCCTCCGCGACTGGCGCCGGGAGGAGAAGACGCGGATGGATCCGCGCCTCTTCGACACGGTGTGGGAGGTCTACCGCGAGGTCGGCTCGAGCGCGCCGGTCCACGTGAATTCCGCCTACCGCTCGCCCCAGACCAACGCCATGCTCCGGCGCCGCTCCAGCGTCGTGGCGAAGAACAGCCAGCACATGCAGGGCAAGGCGCTGGACTTCTACCTGCCCGACGTGCCCGCCGAGCGCCTGCGCGCCATCGGCATGCGCCTGCAGCGGGGCGGCGTCGGCTACTATCCCAACGCCTACACGCCCTTCGTGCACCTGGACGTGGGCAGCGTGCGCGCCTGGCCGCGCATGACCCGCGAGCAGCTCGTGCGCCTGTTCCCGGACGGGAAGACGGTGCACATCCCGGCGGACGGCGTGCCCCTGCCGGGCTACGAGCTCGCCCGCGCCGAGATCCTGGCCAACGGCGGCACGGTCTCCGGCTACAGCGCCGTGGCGGATGCGGGCGAGGCCGCCATGCCGACCCGCCGCAAGAGCCTCTGGGCGACCCTCTTCGGCGGCAGCGACGAGGACGAGGACGCGGAGGAGATCCGCGCCGCGTCCCGGCCCGGCCGCAGCCTCTTCGCCTCGCGCTCGGCGCCGCAGCAGGACTACTACGCGAGCGACTCGAACAGCTCGGTCTACGCGGCGCTGCAGCCGCGCGTCCAGACCGCCGCCCGTCCGGCCCCCGCCGTGCAGCCGAAGCCTGCGCCGGAGCCGGAGCCCATGCCCGCCCCGTCTCCGGCCGCCGTCGCCGCCGCGGCCCCGGCCCTGCGGGAGGAGATCGCGCCGCCGCCCCCGCTGCCGCCGACGCGGATCGCCGGCCCGCCGAGCACGGTCGCGACGCCTTCGGGCCCGACCCTGGCCTGGCAGCAGGGCCCCTCGGGGATCGGTCCGGATCAGGGCGCGGCCCGCGAGATCGCCTTCGCGCCCATGCCGCCCCGGCGGCCGGACGACATCGCCGCGACCGGCGCCATCGCCTATGCGCCGATTCCGCCTGCCCGGCCGAGCGTCCTGGCGGAGACGAACCCAATCCCCGGCCTCCCGGAGCTTCGGGGCTCGCTCCAGCTGGCGAGCCTCGCCGCATCCGGATCGGCGGGCGTGCCCCTGCCCCCGCCGCGCCCGGGCGGCCAGGCGGTGACCGTGGCCTCCGCCGCGCCCGTCGCCCTTCCCGCCCCCGCCGTCCGGGAGGCCGTCAGGCCGGAAGCGCCCAGGTCCTCCCTTGCGGAAACCAAGGCCGCGCCGCCCCCGGCCAGGGCGAAGGAGCCGCCCGTCGCCGCCCGCGCCCTGCTGACGGCGGGCCCCAGCCTTCAGATGGGCTTCTCCGCCAAGCCCGTCGGCGACCTGGCGACCAACCGCTTCACGGGTCCGGCCGTGAAGCCCCTGCCCGTGGTGCGATAGGGCCGCTGCGGCCGGACGCCAAAAGACCGAAGGGCAAAAGAAAAGGCGGGGTCGAAGCCCCGCCTTTCTCGTCGGTCCTTGCGATGCCCGGCCCGGATCAGCCGGCCATGCCGAGCGCCTGCATGTAGAGTTCGAGGATCGCCTCCTCCTCCTGCCGCTCGGCGTAGTCGCGCTTGCGGATGGCGATGATCTTGCGGATCACCTTGGTATCGAAGCCGTTGGCCTTGGCCTCGGCGTAGACGTCCTTGATGTCGCCCGCGATGCCGGCCTTCTCCTCCTCCAGGCGCTCGATGCGCTCGATGAAGGCCTTCAGCTGGTCGGCTGCGACGGATTCGGTTTGGAAAGCTGCGTCATCCATGAAAAACTTGCCTTTGACTGATGGCGCTGAGGCCAGGTTCGGTTCGGGTGCCAGGGTAGGGCGACTTGGTTGAAGCCGTTTTAATGGCTCGGCTTGGATTCTTCAAAGGCCCTGCGCTGGGCCTCCGTCGCCTCCCGCTGGTGGCGCGCCTTCCACTCCTCGTAGGGCATGCCGTAGACGTAGGTCCGGCTCTCCTCCTTGGAGAGCGGCACGCCGCTCGCGTCCGCCGCCTCCTTCAGCCAGTTCGAGAGGCAGTTGCGGCAAAAGCCCGCAAGGTTCATGAGATCGATGTTCTGCACGTCCGTGCGCTGGCGCAGGTGCTCCAGGAGCCGGCGGAAGGCCGCGGCCTCCAGGCGGGTCCGGGTCTCGGGATCGATCTGGTTCATGGCATCCCCCGAAATGGTCCTCAGCGCCGCCGCAGGCGCTCCCGCGTGCGGGTCGGCTGCGGCGCCGGCTGCCGGCGTTCCGCCTGCGCGGCGAGGGGCGCGAGGAGCCGGGCGAACCGCTCCGCCCAGGCCTCCTGCCCCTCCGCCCCCGCGATGAGATCCTGCCGGATCTCGATCAGGGCGCTGGCGAGGCCGCGGCGGGTGGCGTGCCGGTCCACCGTGTCGCCGAGGAGTGCGCCATCATAGGGCTCGTTGTCGCCGACGACGAGTCCCTCCTCCGCCCGCAGGGCCTCGATCAGCGGCTTCGCGAAGCGCTCGTCCGCGTCCCACAGGATTCCCACGTGCCAGGGCCGGGGCCAGCCGCGCCAGATGGGGGTGAAGCTGTGGACGGTGACCACGACCGGCGGGTGCCCCGCCGCCAGGGCCCGCTCGATCGCGGAGGCGATGGCCGCGTCGTAGGGATCGTAGAACCGCCGGATGCGCGCCTGCACCTCCTCCTCCGTGATGCGGGCGTTGCCCGGAATCACGGCGCCGTCCGAGAGGCGCATCACGAGGGTGGGATCGTCCCGTCCCCGGTTGGGGTCGACGATGAGGCGGGAGAAGCGCGTCAGCACCGCCGGGGCCCCGAGGCGCCGGGCCAGGGCGCGGGTGACGCCCGCGGCGCCGATGTCATAGGCGATGTGGCGATGGAACTCGGCCTCCGGCAGGCCGAGATCGCCGAGATCCGGCGGCACGGCGTTGGAGGCGTGGTCGCACAGGAGAAGCACGCCGGATTCGACGGCTCCCTCGACGGTCTCGACGGGCCAGGGCTCTGAAGCGGGATCGTCGCGCCGGAGCGCGGAGGAGGCGGGCATGGACGGCAGGTTCGACGGAAGAGAGGGACTTGAGCGGCAGGGTTGAAGGCAAGCCTTATCCTGCCCTAGGAAAGCTGGCAACGCGACCTTCTGCGCTCCGCCAGGACGGCGCGGACCATCCCCGGCCCTGCCCATGTCCCAGCCCCGCACGTCATCCCCCTCGCCCCAGGCGCGCCCGGAGGCGGGCTTCGCCCCCGCCTTCGCGGCCCTCTGCCTGGGGGCGGCCGCGATGGGCATCTCGCCGATCTTCGTGCGCTACGCCTCGGCCGACGTGGGCCCCTTCGCCAGCGCCTTCTGGCGCGTCTTCCTCGCCCTGCCCTTCCTTTATGCGTGGATGCGGATCGCGGAGGCGCGGGCGCCGGCGGGCTCGCCCCGGAGGTCCTTCCCCGCGGCGACGGTCCTGGCGGGCCTCGCCTTCACGGGGGACCTCTTCTTCTGGCACCTTTCCATCCTCGGGACGACGGTGGCCAACGCCACCTTCTTCGCGACCACGGCACCCTTCTTCGTGGTCATGATCACCTGGCTGGTCCTGCGCCAGAGGGTGTCCTCCGCCACGGTGCTGGGCCTCGTCATATGCCTTCTCGGCGGGGCGGCCCTCATCGGGCAGAGCCTGCAGGTCGATCCGGCGCGGATCCTCGGCGATCTCTACGGCGTCGCGACCGCCTTCTTCTTCGGCCTCTATTTCCTCTTCGTCGGCAAGGCGCGGGCGGCGGCGGGTGCCGCCCGCGTCACCTTCGAGAGCGGCGTCGTCACCTCGGCCGCGCTCCTCGTCGTCGCGCTGGCCCTCGACGGCCGCATCCTGCCGCAGACGTGGCCCGGTCTCGCCGCCCTCGTCGCCATGGCCCTCGTCAGCCATGCGGGCGGCCAGGGGCTCCTGTCCGTCGCGCTCGGGCGCCTGCCGCCGGTCTTCTCCTCGCTCGTCATCTTCCTGGAGGCGGTGGTGGCCGCCCTGTTCGGCTGGCTTCTCATGGGCGAGGCCCTCACGCCCGTCCAGGCCCTCGGCGGCGCGGCGATCCTCGCCGGCATCTGGACCGCGCGGCCGCGGGCCGGCGGATAGAGCGTCTTCAGGAGAAGCGGGAGCCGGTTTGCCGTCCGGGAATGCGGCCTGCGAATCCCGCGAGGCGCAAGCCGCGCCAGTGACGCAACGGCATGGCCCTGGATTTTCACGAGAGGGCTTGATGCGGCGGCGCTTCTGGCCGACAAGGATTCGACATACTTCCCGAAGCATTGTGCATCGTCGCTATCCGAACCGACTCGAAGACCCATCCATGACCGCGGGACATTTTCCATCGGCTCCCAAAGGGCTGCGTCGCCCCGGCCTGCTGGCCGCCGCGCTCGGCATCGGCCTCCTGGCCGCCGCGCCCGCCCGTGCGGACCTGCGCATGTGCAACATGACGTCGAGCCGCGTGGGGGTCGCGCTCGGATACAGGGACAGCCAGGGCTGGGTGACGGAAGGGTGGTGGAACCTCAACTCACGGGCCTGCGAGACCCTTCTCAAGGGCCAGCTCGCCAGCCGCTTCTACTACGTCTACGCCATCGACTACGACCGGGGCGGCGAGTGGAGCGGGCGCTCCTTCATGTGCACGCGGGAGCGGGAGTTCACGATCCGCGGGACGGAGGACTGCCTCGCGCGGGGCTTCGACCGCAACGGCTTCTTCGAGGTCGACACAGGTGAGCAGAAGAGCTGGACGGTCCAGCTGACCGAAACGAATCGCCCGGGGGGGCAATGACGATGAGACGCGCACGGCGCACGAAGATCCTCGCGACCTTGGGACCCGCCTCCGACAATCCGGAGATGGTGGAAAGCCTCTTCAAGGCCGGGGCCGACGTGTTCCGCCTGAACATGAGCCACCTGCCCCGCGAGAAGCTGAAGGAGCGGGTCGAGATGATCCGCGGCATCGAGGCGAAGTACAAGCGGCCCATCGCCATCCTCGCCGACCTCCAGGGCCCGAAGCTGCGCGTCGGCGCCTTCGAGAACGACAGCGCGACGCTGGTGAAGGGGCAGTCCTTCGTCCTCGACGACGACATGGCGCCCGGAACCTCCGAGCGCGTGAACCTGCCGCATCCGGAGATCCTGTCCTCCCTCGAGCCGGGGCACACGGTCCTCGTGGACGACGGCAAGCTGCGGCTGCGCGTCAAGAGCGTGAAGCCGGGCTTCGCCGTCACGTCGGTGGAGGTCGCGGGCAAGATCTCCAACCGCAAGGGCGTGAGCCTTCCCGATACGGTGATCCCCGTGGCGGCGATGACGGAGAAGGACCGCTCGGACCTCGAGGCGGCGCTCGATGCGGGCGTCGACTGGATCGCCCTGTCCTTCGTTCAGCGTCCCGAGGACGTGGCGGAGGTGAAGAAGGTGGCGCGCGGCCGGGCGCTCGTCATGTCGAAGCTCGAGAAGCCGCAGGCCATCGCCCGCCTCGACGAGATCATGGAAATCTCCGACGCGGTCATGGTCGCCCGCGGCGATCTCGGCGTGGAGATGCCGCTCGAGAAGGTGCCGGGAATCCAGAAGCGCATCATCCGCGCGGCGCGCCGGCTCGGGAAGCCCGTGGTCGTCGCGACGCAGATGCTGGAATCGATGATCACGGCCCCGGTCCCGACCCGCGCGGAGGTCTCCGACGTCGCGACCGCCGTCTACGACGGGGCGGATGCGGTGATGCTGTCGGCCGAGAGCGCCTCCGGCCAGTATCCGATCGAGGCGGTCGCCACCATGAACCGCATCGCCGAGGAGGTGGAGCAGGACCAGAGCTACTGGTCCATCGTCAAGACCCAGGACGCCGAGCCCGAGGCGACCGGCTCCGATGCCATCGCCGCGGGGGCGCACCAGATCGCCGAGACCCTGCACCTCAAGACCATGGCCGCCTGGACCTCGTCCGGCGCCACCGCGTTCCGCCTCGCCCGCGAGCGGCCGAACGCGACGGTGATCGCACTCACGCCCAACATCCACACCGCCCGGCGCCTCGCCCTGGTCTGGGGCACGCACCCGATCCGCACCAAGGACGCGAGCGACATCGACGACATGGCCTTCCGCGCCTGCAAGTTCGCCGTGCGCGAGGGCTTCTCGGAGGTCGGCGACCGGATCATCATCGTGGCGGGCGTCCCCTTCGGAACGCCGGGCGCAACGAACATGGTGCGCATCGCCTTCGTCAACAGCGAGCACGCGGCCAAGGCCTGAGACGGCTCCCGCTCAGCCGGGCCGGCCTGCGGCACGGCCGGCCCGTGCCGCAAGCGCCTCGATTTCCGCGATCACCAGATCGGGCCTCGCATATTGCGGCATGTGCCCGACGTCCGGCAGCACGACGAGCCTGGCGCCGGGCACGTCCCGGGCGAAGGAGCGGCTGTGCAGGTCGGTCCAGACGATCTCGTCCGCGTCGCCGCCGAGCACGGTGACGGGGATGCGGATTTCAGAATAGCGGGAACTCTGCCGCGACACCGCCTCGAACAGGGCCGCGACGTCCTCCGCATTGGCCTGGAACGTCACCGGGCGGAACAGGAGCGGGATCCTGGCCCTCTCGGCGAAGCCCGGGGGAACCGGCTGCGGCGCGAAGGTCCGCGCCGCGGCGCTTGGGAAGAGCGCGAGGCCGAGGGGCGTGACGACGGTGCGGGTCAGGAGCCATCCGGCCCATGAGGCCGCGGCATGGTTGTACCAGGCGACCCGCCCTCCGGGCCAGGGATGGGTGACACCTGCCAGGACGAGGAGGGCCCCCGCGACGTCCCCGTGGTCGAGGGCGAGGAGCGGCGCCACGGATCCCGACCAGGAATGGCCGACGATCAGGGCTCCGCGCACCTCGAGCCGCCGCAGGGCCGCCGCGAGCACCGCCGCCTGCCGGTCCGGCCTTCCCATACGGCCGCCCCGGCGGCGGCCGGTCCAGCCGTGGCCGGGACGGTCGAAGGCGACCACGCGATAGCCGCGTTCGAGCAGAGCCTTTCCCATCCCGAGCATCGATTCGGCGAGATTGGAGGAGGCGCCGTGGAGCAGCACCACGGTCCTTGCCCCTTCCGCATCCCGGGGTCCGGCATCCAGGTAGTGCACGCGCAGGCCGTCGACGTCGAGGAAGGCCCCTTCGGGCGGATAGCGCCTCGCGACGCGCCGGGCATAGGCCGCCGTGAACAGCGCGCCTGCGGCGGGCACGAGGGCGAGAAGGCCGGCGAGCAGGGTCAGCGCCGTCATCCCGGCGGCGCGCCTCAGAGATCCTGGCCTTCGACGTCGACGCCGAGATGGGACACCAGGGTCTGGATGGCGGGCACCTGGGGGTTGAGGGCCAGGACCCGGCGGTAGGCGGCGAGGGCCTGCCGCTTGTCGTCGGAGGCCATGAAGAGGTGTCCGAGCGCGGTCCAGGCCCCGAAATGGCGCGGCTCCAGCTTCACCGCCTGGCGGAGGTCGGCGAGGGCGGCGACCGGGTCGTCGAGCATGGTGAAGACGAGGGCGCGGCGATACCAGGCCTCGGCCCATTGCGGCTCCAGGGCCAGGATCCGGTCGAGGAGTTCGACGCAGAGCGGATAGTCCTTGTCCTCCAGCGCCTTGGTGACGCGGCTCAGGAGAAGGTCGGCCGTGTCGGACCCGGAGCGCGACAGGCGGCGCTCGATGAGGGAGGCGATGCCGTCCGCCTCCCGCTCGCTCCCCGCCTTCGCCAGGCGCTCGAACAGGCTGTCGAGGGTGTTCGCCCGCGGCGCGGGGCGGCTCTGGGACGGGCGGGAGGGCTGCGGACGCGCGGGCTCCTGCGCGAGGAGCGGGGTCGCGGCCAGGCTCAGGGATGCGGTCAGCAGCAACGCGAAAAAGCGCATGCCGGGATTCTAGGATCCCGGCATGCGCCGTCAATTCGGATTTCGGTGCGGCAAAGCCGCCGGGCGAAGCTTAGCCCTGGCGAGCCTTGTAGCGCTTCTGGGTCTTGTTGATGATGTACACGCGGCCCTTGCGACGAACCAGCTGGTTGTCGCGGTGACGGCCGCGCAGCGACTTCAACGAGTTACGGATCTTCATGTCCGATCTCCTGCAGCAGCCTCTCGGGAAGGCCGACGAAAAGCGAATGGTGGGCGCGGCTGGGATCGAACCAGCGACCCCTACGATGTCAACGTAGTGCTCTCCCGCTGAGCTACGCGCCCGTGAAACGGCGAATTTTTGGGTCCCGCTTCAGGTGTGGAGCGCGATATACCGGCAAGCGCGCGGGGACGCAAGCCATGATCGCGACCTTTTTCAGGCCGCCATCAATTTGTCGACCTCGTGCACCAGATCGCGCAGGTGGAAGGGCTTGGACAGCACCTTGGCCTCCCGCGGGGCCTGGGAATCGGGGTTGAGGGCGACGGCCGCGAAGCCGGTGATGAACATGACCTTGATGTCGGGATCGAGCTCCGTCGCCCGGCGGGCGAGCTCGATGCCGTCCATCTCCGGCATGACGATGTCGGTCAGCAGAAGCTCGAAGGGCTCCTCCCGCAGCCGGTTGTAGGCCGAGAGGCCGTTGTCGAACGAGGCCACGTCGTAGCCGGCGTTCTCCAGCGCCTTCACCAGGAAGCGCCGCATGTCGTTATCGTCTTCGGCAAGAAGGATCTTCATCGCCGCCAACCTCGAATCGTCACGAACGTCCCCGACTTCATGCACGCCTGCGGGTAAATAAGCCGTGAAGGCGCCCCGGCGCCCGTGCACGATATAGCCATGGACAGAACGTAGGGCTGCCTTACACTAACCCCAGCCTTTTCCCCGTCACCAGCTCAAGATCTCCCGAAACCGGATGCGGCCAGCCATCACCGACGAGTTCGACCCTCCCTTTGTCGTCATCGAGCCTGCCGGCCAGACGGCGTCCTTCGTCTTCAACGTCCCCCATGCGGGAGCGATCTACCCCGCCGCGTTCCTCGCCTCCTCCCGCCTCGACGCGCTGGCGCTGCGGCGGTCGGAGGATGCCTTCGTGGACGAGCTGTTCGCCTCCGTCGTCGATCTGGGCGCCCCTCTCATGGCGGCCCGCTTCCCCCGGGCGTACCTGGACCTCAACCGGGAACCCTACGAACTCGATTCCCGCATGTTCGACGGCCGGCTGCCGCCCTTCGCCAATACCCGCTCCATGCGGGTGGCGGGCGGGCTCGGCACCATCCCCCGGATCGTGGCGGACGGACAGGAGATCTATGCGGGACGCCTGCCCGTGGACGAAGCCCTCCAGCGCATCGAGTGGCTCTACAAGCCCTATCACCGGACGCTCCGGCAGCTCGTCCGCCGGACGGCGCAGACCTTCGGCCAGTCCTTCCTGATCGACTGCCATTCCATGCCCTCGACCAGCGTCGGCCGCGAGGAGGCCGCCAAGGCCGACATCGTCCTCGGGGATCGCTACGGGACGAGCTGCACCCCCGCCCTGATCGACCTGACGGAGAAGGCCCTGCGCGACCTCGGCTATACGGTGGTCCGCAACAAGCCCTATGCGGGCGGCTTCATCACCGAGCACTACGGGGAGCCCGCCCTCGACCGGCACGCCCTGCAAGTGGAGATCAACCGGGCGATCTACATGGACGAGCGCGCCCTCGAGAAGACGCCGGGTTTCGCAGCCCTTGCCCGGGACCTCACCTGCGCCTTCGCCCGGGTCATCGACGCCCTCGGCGGCGCGCGCCACCCCCGCCAGATCGCCGCGGAGTAGCCCCTCTCGCCGCCCTTCGGCCCGGCGTCCGGGCTCCTTCCGCGGCCGATCCCTTATTGCCTTTGCCCTGGGCCCGGACCGCCCTAGCCTTTCCTAAGGGCATGGTGCCCGGAGGAACGAGCGATGAAAGCGATTGCAGCCGCCCTTGCGATGATCCTGTGCGCCGGGGGCGCCCTGGCCGCCGAGAGCTCATGCGCAGCCCAGGCCACGGAAAAGAAGCTGGCGGGCGCGGCCAAGACGAGCTTCATGACCAAATGCGAGCGGGACATGAAGGCCTCCTGCGATGCGCAGGCGGCCGAGAAGAAGCTCAGCGGCGCGGCCAAGACGAGCTTCACCAGCAAGTGCGTGAAGGATTCCGTCGGCATGTGAGGCGGCGGCATTTCAGGCGGGCCGCGGCAGGGCCCTGCCGGTGCGCCCGAAAGAAAAAAGGCCGCTGTTGCCAGCGGCCCGAAGTTTAGGGAGGAAACGCCCAAGAAGGGCTGCGATGAGGCGACGCCATCGCCATATCGCAGTGCACAATATAAATTGCGTCGCACAATCCGCAAGGGCAAAATCGCCGCGAGCCATGCCTGGAACGCATGCCAGCTTGGCCTGAGCCGCCGCCCCGCCCCTTGGGCGGTCCCGACCGGACCGCCCAAGGGGCGGGGCCGGAAGAGCGCCTTCCTGCGCTCCGGCGCACCTCTCTCTTGCCGCCGGGAGCCCGCTTGGTAAAAGCGGGCGCGCGGGCCGCCACGCCGGGGCCGAGGTCCGCGCAACCGGGCAAAGGGGATAGGGTCGCCATGAGGCTCATCGACTTCACGCACTTCGTCAATGAGCTCGCGACCGTCTCGGGCCGGGCCATCCTGCCCTTCTTCCGCAGCAGCATCGCCGCCGAGGACAAGTCCCGGGGCGGCGCCTTCGACCCGGTGACCGAGGCCGACCGGGCGAGCGAAGCCGCCATGCGCCAGCTCATCAAGCGCACCTTCCCCACCCACGGCATCGTGGGGGAGGAGTTCGGGTCGGAGCAGGAGGACGCGGAATACGTCTGGGTGCTCGATCCCATCGACGGCACCCGCGCCTTCATCGCCGGGCTTCCCACCTGGGGCACCCTGATCGGCCTGACCCGGCACGGCCGGCCGGCATTCGGCATGATGCACCAGCCCTTCACGGGCGAGCGCTTCTTCGGGGACGGCGGCCGCTCGACCTATTCCGGGCCGGGGGGCGAGCGCAAGCTGATGACCCGCCGCTGCGCCTCCCTGAAGGACGCCGTCATGTCCACCACGAGCCCCAAGCTCTTCGCCGGCGAGGAGCTGCGCGCCTACGACCGGGTGGAGAGCGTGGCGCGGCTCGCCCGCTACGGCTGCGACTGCTACGCCTACTGCATGCTGGCGGCCGGGCACATCGACCTGGTGGTGGAGTCCGGGCTCAAGCCCTACGACATCGTCGCCCTGATCCCGATCATCGAGGGCGCCGGCGGGATCGTGACCGCCTGGGACGGCGGGTCAGCCGCTCAGGGCGGGCGCATCGTCGCGGCCGGCGACCGGCGCGTCCACGCGGCCGCCGTCGAGCTCCTCAGCCGCTGAGGCAGCTTCCGCTTCGTCTCCCTCCGCATCGTCCGCGGCCGGCTCCTCCGCCAGCGGATTCGGACTGCCCGGCACGAAGGCGTCGAAGGCCGCCCAGAACTGCTCCCGGATCGAATCCCGCTCCATCAGGATCTCGTGGCGGGCGCCGGGGATCACGATGGCGTGGCCCGCCTTCAGGCGGGACGCGAAGCGCTCCGTGGCAGGCGTCGCGCAGACCGGATCCGCCCCCGCCGCCAGGATCAGGGTCGGCAGGCGGATCCTGAGGGCGTAGGCGGGATCGGTGAAGCGCTTCATGAAGCGGAAGGCGGAATCGAGCCAGGCGACGGTCGGCGCGCCGATGGCGCCGGCGCCCAGGGCCGTGGCGGCTTCCGCATTGCGGGCATAGCGCGCGGGGTCGCCGGTCAGCCGGTTGCCCTTGAAGGGCATGGTCGAGATCGATGTCTCCCCGCCGCCGGGGACGAAGGCCTTGCCGAGGCCGAGCCACCGCAGGATGCGCATGAGGACGGCGGCGGTCCGCAGCGTGCGGATCATGCCCAGCGCGATCATCGGCGTCGTCGTCACGAGCCGGCGGAAGGGCAGCCAGCTCTCGTGGGCGGCGCTGAGGGCGATGGCTCCGCCCATGGAATGGGCCAGGCCGAAATGCGGCTCCGGCATGAGGGGAAGGAGCACCTGGTCCCGCACGGCCTCCAGGTCGTGCCGGTAATCGGCGAAGCTGCGGACGTAGCCCTTCCGCGGGTTCCGCACCTGCCGGTCGGAGAGCCCCTGCCCGCGCCAGTCGAAGGCCACCACGGCGAAGTCCCGTTCCAGCAGCTCGCCGATCACCTCGAAATACTTCTCGACGAACTCCGCCCGCCCCTGGAGGATGCACACCGTTCCCCGCGGCTTCGCCGTGGCGGGCATCCACCAGGCGGCACGAAGGTTCAGGCCGTCCTTCGTCCTGACGCCGACGAGGTTCGGCTCGGCCGGGATCGGGTTGTTCGGGGTGGGAACGAGCTGCACGGGATCGACGTCTCGCGAAAAAATGCCTTCGGCCCTTCTTTATAGGGCATTCGGCCTCCCGGCCAGCCGCCTCGCCGAAGCCCTCGGGCGGACCTCTTGAAAGGAAAAATCGCCGCTCCCACATCCTGGATGTGCCGGCCGGAACGGCGGCACGAACCCCATGATCCAGCCTCTCGAGGTGGATCGAAAGAACGCATGTTGCTTCAAGTGGAGAATATGCCTATGCGACAGTTCGACCTCGCCCCCCTTTACCGCAACACGGTCGGCTTCGACCGCCTGTTCTCGATGCTCGACCAGTTCGTCGGCGTCGACGCGGCCCCCAGCTATCCGCCCTACAACATCGAGCGCACCGGCGAGAACGCCTACCGCATCTCGGTCGCGGTGGCGGGTTTCACCGACCAGGACCTCGCCATCGAGGTGAAGGAGAACACCCTCTCGATCCGCGGCGAGAGGAAGACGAATTCCGAGGAGCGCAAGCCCGACATCCTCTACCAGGGCATCGCGGCGCGCACCTTCGAGCGGCGCTTCCAGCTCGCCGACGGCGTCCAGGTCGTGGGCGCGGCCCTCGAGAACGGCCTGCTCCATGTGGACCTCGTCCGCGAGATCCCCGAGGCCAAGAAGCCCCGGGCGATCCCGATCGGCACCAGCGGCGCCTCGCGCACCATCGAGGCCCAGAAAGCCGCGTAACGGCCGAGCCTTCTTCAGATCCCGCACGAAAAAGCGCCCCGGCTCCGCCGGGGCGCAATGCATGTCGTTTCTTGTTGTTCAGGCCTGGTCCTTTGAGTCCCGCTGGGGCTGGAGGTACCCCGTGTGTCGGTCTCGCGGGGAGACATCGTCAGAGAATGCGGCAGGGTTAGGGCAATTTCACTCCGCAGCTTCACTCCGCAGCCTGCCGCGAGAGCGCGGTCGAGGCGGCCTGGAGGAAGCGGCGCACCTCTTCCTCCTGCGTGGCGTAGGACATCACGAGCCTGATCAGCGCCTCGTCCGCGGCGATCGTCTCGCCCTCGGGAAGGCTCGCCTGCGTCCACTCCATGAATCCCGCGCCCGCCGCCCGGAGAGCCTCGCTCGCCGCGCGGGGAAGGACGGGGAAGACCTCGTTCGCCTCCACGGGCCAGGCGAGCCGCACGCCCGGGAGCCGCATCAGCCCCTCCGCGAGCAGCCTCGCCATCCGGTTCGCGTGGCGGGCATTGTCCAGCCAGTGATCCGCGGCGAAGTAGCCCTCCAGCTGGGCGGAGATCAGCCGCCCCTTCGAGATGACCTGTCCCGCCCGCTTGGCCCGGTAGGCGAGCGACTCCGCGAGGTCGGGACGGAACACCACGACGGCCTCGGCCATCAGGCAGCCGTTCTTGGTCGCGCCGAAGGAGAGGATGTCGACACCCTGTTTCCAGGTCATCTCGGCGGGCGTGCAGCCGAGGGACACGAGGGCATTCGCGAAGCGGGCGCCGTCCATGTGGAGCGCCATGCCATGATCGCGGCACAGGGCGCCGAGCGCCGCGATCTCCTCGGGCCGGTAGACCGTCCCGCACTCCGTCGCCTGGGAGATGGAAAGCGCCTTCGGCGGCATCTGCTTCACCGATTTCGGCAGCCCCTCGAGATAGGCTCCGACTGCGCCGGCATCGAGCTTGGCCCCGGCGCCGGGCAGCCCGACAAGCTTGGCCCCGTGCATGAAGAACTCCGGCGCGCCGCATTCGTCGTCGATCACGTGCGCCTCCCGGTGGCAGACGCACAGGCCCCAGGGCGGAACCGCCGAGGAGAGGGCGAGCGCATTCGCCGCCGTGCCCGTCGTCACCAGGAACACGGCGACCTCCCGCTCGAAGAGCTCGGCGAAGCGCTCCTTGACGCGCCGGGCGATCTCGTCGGCCCCGTAGGCCGCCATCGCCCCCCCGTTGGCCCGCGCGAGGGCCTCCATCACCGGAGCGCTGGCCCCCACGACGTTGTCGCTCACGAAGTTCATGATTCATCTCCTTGCGGAGGCGCAGCCTCCCCATGAAGCGGATCATGTCAAGGTCGTTGACCCATCGGAGAAGCCTTTCGTCCGCAGGGCCGAAAACATGCCTTTGTTACACACCGGCGGTCCGGCTTGAAACTTTTGTCTAAAACTTTTCCAAACCCTCTTGTGTCGCCGGTTGAGTTCTGGCACCTTGCCCACATTAGGACAGCGATACTGTCCCATCTGGAGCGCCTGCGCTCCTTCGTCCCCTGAGGGTTTCTTGATGCTTCGCGCACCGCGAACGAAACGAGATACCGCCAAAGCCGCCCGCAAAACGTGGGCGGGACGGGCGACTCTGGGCTGAACGCAGGCCCAAGGCAGCCCGCGAGGTGCGGGCTCCCTGCCAGGATCCCCCCTCCAAGAAACGCAAGAAGCGGCGGGCTCCGGATCTTCACCGACATCCGGCGGACCCGAAAGCCGCCCCGAACACCCGACGTGACCCGTTCGCCTGGATGCGAGGACCTGGAATGACCGACGTGCCGATGAAGAGCCTGACGACCGAAGCCTCAAGCCGCGCGGCCGCCAAGACGGATACGACGGCCCGCCCGGCGACGGACCCCGCCCTGCCTGCCCGGCAGGGGCTCTACGACCCCGCGCGCGAGAAGGATTCCTGCGGCGTCGGCTTCATCGCCGACATGAAGAACCGCAAGTCCCACGCCATCGTCGAGCAGGGCCTGCAGATCCTCCTCAACCTCGACCATCGCGGCGCCGTCGGCGCGGATCCCAAGGCCGGCGACGGCTGCGGCATCCTGGTGCAGATCCCGCACCGGTTCTTCGCCGCCGAATGCGCCAAGCTCGGCATCTGGCTGCCGGAAGCGGGCGCGTACGGCGTCGGCCACCTGTTCATGCCGCGCGACCCGGAGGGCTTCAGGCTCGTCGAGGAGATCGTCACGAAGGCGATCGCCGACGAGGGCCTGCAGGTCCTGGGCTGGCGCGACGTGCCGGTGGATTCGAGCGACCTCGGCGAGAGCGTCAAGGCCTCCGAGCCCCTGCACCGGCAGATCTTCATCGGCAAGGGCAAGGGGATGGACGACCAGGAGACCTTCGAGCGGCGCCTGTTCCTCGCCCGCAAGGTGATCTCCAACGCCGTCTACGACATGAAGGACCCGCGCACCGCGGGCTACTACCCGGTTTCCCTGTCCTCCCGCACCATCGTCTACAAGGGCATGGTGCTGGTGACCCAGCTCGGCCGCTACTACCGCGACCTGCAGGACCCGCGCTTCGAGAGCGCCATCGCCCTCGTCCACCAGCGCTTCGCCACCAACACCTTCCCGACCTGGCAGCTCGCCCACCCGTACCGCATGGTCGCCCACAACGGCGAGATCAACACCCTGCGCGGCAACGTGAACTGGATGGCCGCCCGCCAGGCCTCGGTCGATTCCGAGCTCTTCGGCAACGACATCTCCAAGATCTGGCCGATCTCCTACGAGGGCCAGTCCGACACCGCCTGCTTCGACAACGCCCTCGAGTTCCTGGTGCGCGGCGGCTACTCGCTGGCGCACGCGATGATGATGCTGATCCCGGAGGCCTGGGCGGGCAATCCGCTCATGGACGAGAGCCGCCGCGCCTTCTACGAGTACCACGCCGCCCTCATGGAGCCGTGGGACGGCCCCGCAGCCGTGTGCTTCACCGACGGCCGGCAGATCGGCGCGACGCTCGACCGCAACGGCCTGCGGCCCGCCCGCTACCTCGTGACCGACGACGGCCTCGTGGTGCTCGCCTCCGAGATGGGCGTGTTGCCGATCCCGGAGGAGAAGATCGTCGAGAAGTGGCGCCTGCAGCCGGGCAAGATGCTCCTGATCGACCTGGAGGAAGGCCGCATCGTCTCCGACGACGAGATCAAGCGCCAGCTGTCGAACGCGCACCCCTACAAGGAATGGCTGAAGCGCACGCAGATCGTGCTCGAGGACCTGAAGCCCGTGCAGGCGCGCGAGTCCCGCACGGACGTTTCGCTCCTCGACCGGCAGCAGGCCTTCGGCTACACCCAGGAGGACCTCAAGCTCCTCATGCAGCCCATGGCCGTGACCGGCCAGGAGGCGGTGGGCTCGATGGGATCGGACACGCCGATCTCCGCGCTCTCCAGCAAGCCGAAGCTGCTCTACACCTACTTCAAGCAGAACTTCGCGCAGGTGACGAACCCGCCGATCGACCCGATCCGCGAGGAGCTCGTCATGAGCCTCGTGTCGTTCATCGGCCCGCGCCCGAACATCCTGGATCTCGAAGGCACCTCGCGCCGCAAGCGCCTGGAGGTGCGCCAGCCGATCCTCACCAACGAGGACCTGGAGAAGATCCGCTGCATCGGCCACTTCGAGGACCGCTTCGACACCAAGACCCTCGACATCACCTATCCCGCCGAGCTCGGCGCCGCGGCGCTCGACGGGGCCCTCGACCGGCTCTGCGACCGGGCCGAGGCGGCCGTGCACGGCGGCTACAACATCATCATCCTCTCCGACCGCATGGTGGGCCCCGACCGCATCCCGATTCCCGCCCTTCTGGCGACGGCGGCGGTCCACAACTACCTCATCCGCAAGGGCCTGCGCACGTCCGTCGGCCTCGTGGTGGAATCCGGCGAGCCGCGCGAGGTGCACCACTTCGCCTGCCTCGCCGGCTACGGCGCCGAGGCGATCAACCCGTACCTCGCCTTCGAGACCATCGCGGCCATGCACAGGGCGGGCGAACTGCCCGGCGAGGTGGACGAGGAGGAGGCGGTCAAGCGCTACATCAAGTCCATCGGCAAGGGACTGCTGAAGGTCATGTCGAAGATGGGCATCTCGACCTACCAGTCCTATTGCGGCGCGCAGATCTTCGACGCGGTCGGCCTGAAGTCCGATTTCGTGAACCGCGACTTCTTCGGCACCGCGACCACGATCGAGGGCGTCGGCATGGACGAGATCGCCGCGGAGACCGTGCAGCGCCACCGCGACGCGTTCGGCAATGCGCCCGTCTACCGGGACATGCTCGACGTGGGCGGCGAGTACGCCTACCGCATCCGCGGCGAGGAGCACGCCTGGAACCCGGACACGGTGGCGACGCTCCAGCACGCGGTGCGCCTCAACGCGCAGGACCGCTACCGCGAGTTCGCCCGCCTCGTGAACGAGCAGGAGAACCACCTCAAGACGCTGCGCGGCCTCTTCCGCATCAAGCTCGCGGAGGAGACGGGGCGCGCGCCCGTGCCGCTGTCCGAAGTGGAGCCCGCAAGCGAGATCGTGAAGCGGTTCTCCACGGGCGCCATGTCCTTCGGGTCCATCTCGAAGGAGGCGCACGAGACCCTCGCGCTCGCCATGAACGCCATGGGGGCCAAGTCCAACACCGGCGAGGGCGGCGAGGAGCCGGAGCGCTTCAGGCCGCTGCCGGACGGGCGCTCGAAGCGCTCGGCGATCAAGCAGGTCGCCTCCGGCCGCTTCGGCGTGACGACGGAGTATCTCGTCAACGCGGACGTGATGCAGATCAAGGTCGCCCAGGGCGCGAAGCCCGGCGAGGGCGGGCAGCTTCCGGGCCACAAGGTGGACGTGAAGATCGCGCGGGTCCGGCACTCGACGCCGGGCGTCGGCCTCATCTCGCCGCCGCCGCACCACGACATCTACTCCATCGAGGACCTGGCGCAGCTCATCTTCGACCTGAAGAACGTGAACCCGCGGGCCGACGTGTCCGTGAAGCTCGTCTCGGAGGTCGGCGTCGGCACCGTCGCGGCGGGCGTCGCCAAGGCGCGGGCCGACCACATCACCATCTCGGGCTTCGAGGGCGGAACGGGCGCCTCTCCCCTCACCTCCATCAAGCACGCGGGCTCCCCCTGGGAGATCGGGCTCGCCGAGACCCAGCAGACCCTGGTGCTGAACCGCCTGCGCGGCCGCGTGTCGATCCAGGCCGACGGCGGCCTGCGCACCGGGCGCGACGTGGTGATCGCGGCGCTCCTGGGCGCGGACGAGTTCGGCTTCTCCACCGCGCCGCTCATCGCTGCGGGCTGCATCATGATGCGCAAGTGCCACCTCAACACCTGCCCGGTGGGCGTGGCGACGCAGGATCCCGTCCTGCGCAAGCGCTTCAAGGGACTGCCCGAACACGTGATCAACTACTTCTTCTTCGTCGCGGAAGAGGTGCGCGAGCTCATGGCGGAGATGGGCTTCAGGACGTTGGACGAGATGATCGGCCAGTCGGACCTGCTCGACAAGAACGCCGCCATCGACCACTGGAAGGCGAAGGGTCTCGACTTCACCAGGCTCTTCCACAGGCCGGACGTCGGACCGGACGTGGCCATCCGCCACACGGAGCGCCAGGTCCATCCCATCGAGAAGGTCCTCGACCGCGCCTTCATCGCCAAGGCCGCACCGGCCCTGGAGCGGGGCGAGCCCGTCGTCGTCGAGGAGACGGTGCGCAGCGCCGACCGGGCGGTGGGCGCCATGCTCTCCGGCGAGGTCGCCCGGCGCTACGGCCACGAGGGCCTGCCGGACGACACCATCACCGTGAAGCTCAAGGGAACGGCGGGCCAGAGCTTCGGCGCGTGGCTCGCGGCGGGCGTCACCCTCGTCCTCGAAGGGGAGGCGAACGACTACGTGGGCAAGGGCCTGTCCGGCGGCAAGCTCATCATCAAGCCCTCGGCCGCCATGAAGGCGGCGCCGGAGCGCTCGATCATCGTCGGCAACACGGTGATGTACGGCGCCATCGCGGGCGAAGCCTATTTCCGCGGCGTCGCGGGCGAGCGCTTCGCGGTGCGCAATTCCGGCGCCATCGCGGTGGTGGAAGGCACCGGCGACCACGGCTGCGAATACATGACCGGCGGCCTCGTGGTGGTGCTCGGCCAGACCGGCCGCAACTTCGCGGCGGGCATGTCGGGCGGCATCGCCTACGTGCTCGACGAGGACGGCACCTTCGCCCAGCGCTGCAACCTGTCCATGGTCGATCTCGAGCCGGTCGAGGAGGAGGAGGAGCTCATGCGCCGCGTCCTCCATCACGGCGGCGACCTGGAGACCAAGGGGCGCATCGACATCCTCGCCAACATGTCGGGCTCGGACGAGGAGCGGCTGATGCAGCTCATCACCAACCACCACACCTACACGGGATCGGCGCGCGCCAAGGAGATCCTGGACAACTGGGCGACCTTCCGGACGAAGTTCGTGAAGGTGATGCCGGTCGAGTACCGCCGCGCCCTTCAGGAAATGGATCGCCTTCGCAACCTGCAGGCGGCGGAATAAGGATCAAGGGGCAGTTCCATGGGCAAGGTCACAGGCTTTCTCGAATACGACCGGCAGGAGCAGAAGTACCAGCTCGCCGGCGAGCGGATCCGCCACTTCCGCGAGTTCACGCTGCCGCTCGACGACAGCGACCTGAAGAAGCAGGCGGGGCGCTGCATGGATTGCGGAATCCCCTTCTGCCACGGGCCGACGGGCTGCCCGGTGCACAACCAGATCCCCGACTGGAACGATCTCGTCTGGCAGGGCGACTGGGAGGAGGCGGCCCGCAACCTGCACTCCACCAACAACTTTCCGGAGTTCACGGGCCGCATCTGCCCCGCGCCGTGCGAGGAGGCCTGCACCCTCAACCTGGAGAACCAGCCGGTCGCCATCAAGACCATCGAGCAGGCCATCGCCGACAAGGCCTGGGAGATGGGCTGGATCAAGCCGGAGGTCGCCGAGGTCTCCACGGGCAAGCGCGTCGCCGTCATCGGCTCCGGGCCGGCGGGTCTCGCCGCCGCCCAGCAGCTCGCCCGCGCGGGGCACGAGGTCCATGTCTTCGAGCGCGAGGCCAAGCCCGGCGGGCTCCTGCGCTACGGCATTCCCGACTTCAAGATGGAGAAGTACCACATCGACCGGCGCGTGAAGCAGATGGAGGCCGAGGGCGTCGTCTTCCACTGCGGCGTCAACGTGGGCGTGAACAAGAGCTTCGCCTCCCTCCACAACGAATACGACGCCGTGCTCTTCGCCGGCGGCGCGGAGGAGCCGCGCGATCCCGGCCTGCCCGGCCAGGACCTCGCCGGCGTGCACTTCGCCATGCCCTACCTCACCCAGTCCAACAAGCGCGTGGGACAGGAGGAGATCCCGGAGGAGCCGATCCTCGCCGCGGGCAAGCACGTGGTGGTGATCGGCGGCGGCGACACCGCGTCCGACTGCATCGGCACCGCCTTCCGGCAGGGGGCTCTCTCGGTGACGCAGCTCGACATCCGCCCCAGGCCGCCGGAGCGCGAGGACAAGCTGACCGTGTGGCCCTACTGGCCCACGAAGATGCGCACCTCCTCGAGCCAGGCCGAGGGCGCGGAGCGCGAGTTCCAGGCGGCCACCCTGAGCATCGAGGGCAAGAAGGGCCGGGTCGTCGGCGTGCAGTGCGCCCGCGTGGACGAGAAGCGCCAGCCCGTTCCGGGGACCGAGTTCACCCTCAAGGCCGACCTCGTCTTCATCGCCATCGGCTTCGCCGGGTCGGTGAGGAAGGGCCTGCTGGAAGAGGCTGGCGTCGCCCTCGACCGGCGCGGCAACGTGGCCGCCAGCGACCGGGACTACCGGACGTCCAGCGAGAAGGTCTTCGTGGCCGGCGACATGCGCCGGGGCCAGTCCCTCGTGGTCTGGGCGATCCGCGAGGGGCGGCAGGCCGCGCGGGCCATCGACGAATACCTGATGGGATCGTCCATCCTGCCGCGCTGATCGCCCGATATCCGCCGGCGGCTATTGCGGCCAGCGGAAGTCGTCGGCACGGCCCGGGCGCGAACTCGGCGGGATGCCCTCCCGCAGGGTCCGCCGGATCGGATAGGCCTGGTCCCCGGCCAGCCTGGGCCTCGCGGTGACCAGGGTGCCGCCGGGCGCCACCTCCGGGCGGTTCAGGGGCAGGACGGGGCCGACGAGCGGCTTCGACGGCAGCGGCACGGGAGGGGCGGCCTCCGGCGGGGCCGGCAGCGAAGCCTCGATGGAGCCCGGCTGCGCGGGGTCCGCGGGCGTGCCCGTGGGCGGCGGCAGGGCCGCGCTCGCGGTGCCGGCCTGGCTTGCGGCGATGATCCGCTTGATCTCCGCATCGGCGAAATGCGCAAGCTTGCGCGCCCCCGC
The DNA here is from genome assembly GCF_009363855.1 of Microvirga thermotolerans. GTDB lineage: Bacteria > Pseudomonadota > Alphaproteobacteria > Rhizobiales > Beijerinckiaceae > Microvirga > Microvirga thermotolerans. The sequence continues at coordinate 817,208 of NZ_CP045423.1, read as the reverse complement.
CTTGGTGAAGGACACGCCGTCGCTCCCGCGCAGCTTGGCGGGCTGGCCGTTCACGTCAGGGCCCGTCGCGGTGTAGCGGTTGTCCTCGTCCACGAAGCCGGGCCAGATGTCCACATAGGCGCCGCCGTTGCGCTGGACGCTCTCGCGGAAGATCTCGTTCATCGCCAGCAGGTCCTCCGACGCGTCCTCGCTCTTCATGGGAGGCAGGCCGACCCACACCACCGGAATCCCGCGCTCCCTGAACACGCGCAGGACCGCGTCGGCCCGCTGGCGGTAGGCCTCGCGCCAGGCGGGCGAGAGCGGCTCGTGGTCGCCGGCCTGATCCTTGACCGAAACGCGGTCCCTGGCGCCGATCATCACCACCGCGAGGCTGGCCTTCTGTCCGCCGTCGAGAACCTCCCGGATGAATTTCGGCCACTCCTCCGGCTCGGAGCGCAGGAGGCCGCCGTCCTCCTTCGTCTTGCGGACGACGGCGACGTCGTCGGAATCCGCATAGAGGTCGGCGATGCCCTGGCCCACCGAGCCGGCGAGCGCGTCGCCGAACACCACCACCTGGGTGGCCGCGTTGGGCTTCGGCTTCTCCTGACGCGTCACGGTGACGGGCGGGGGAGCGGGACGGCGCGGACGCACGGCCGGCTTGTAGGCCTGCGGCGGTTCGTCGGGCACGCCGAACAGCCGCCTCAGGCTGAAGCCCGGCTGCGGCTGCGCCGGCTGGACGAGCTTGCCGGGATAGTATCCGGGCGGGTAGGCGCGCAGGTCCCTCTGGCGCTGCGGCTGCCCATAGCCGGGGGGAGGACCGTAGCCGGGCGGGGGATAGGGGTAGACGGGCTGCGCCCAGGCGGAACCGGCGCCGGCCAGGAGGAGCGGCAGGACCGGAAGCAGCAGGCGAAGCAGGATTCTCGTTCGCATGAGCGGTTCCATCGGCGCGGACCAGCCTTCTTTATAGGGCCGCGCCGACGCTCCGTCAGCGGGCCGCGCGCAATTCGCGCAGGACGGCGAGGTCGGCGTAGCCGTCCGGGACCAAACCCCGCGCGAGCTGGAAGTTCCTGACGGCCTCGCGGGTCTTGGACCCGAGCTTGCCGTCGGCGTCGCCCCGGTAGAGGCCGAGGCCCGCGAGATGCTTCTGGAGCTCCTCGCGCTGGTCCTTGTCGAGGAGGGGCTTGTCCTTGGGCCAGGCGGCGCGGATCGGCCCGGCGCCCATGATCCTGTCCCCCAGATGGACGACGCCCATCGCATAGGCGTCCGACGAATTGTAGGACTTGATCACGTCGTAGTTGTCGGTGACCAGGAAGCTCGGCCCGTCGGCCCCGGCGGGCAGGAAGAGAGCGGCCTCCCCCGAACGAGGGAACGGCTGGCCGTCCATGCGGCGGACGCCCAGGGCCGCCCAGCTCGAAAAGCCCAGCCGCAGGTTGCGGTAATCGAACCCCTTCGGCAGCTTGACCTCGAAACCCCAGGGCAGTCCGGGCTCCCAGCCCTGCTGCCGCAGGTAGTTGGCGGTGGAGGCCAGGGCGTCGGGCACCGATGTCCAGATGTCGCGGACGCCGTCCCGGTTGCCGTCCACGGCGAACTTCATGAAGCTCGAGGGCATGAACTGGGTCTGGCCCATGGCCCCCGCCCAGGAGCCGAGCATCTTGTCCCGGTCGATGTGGTCGTTCTCCAGGATCTGGAGCGCGGTCAGGAGCTCGTCCTTGAAGAAGTCGCCCCGGTAGCGGGTATAGGCCAGGGTCGCGAGGGCGCGAATCACGTAGATGGAGCCGGTGAAGCTGCCGAAATTGGTCTCCATCCCCCAGACGCCGAGGACGACGGAGCGGGGAACGCCGTAGGTCCGCTCCACCATGTCGAGGGTGCGCGACCACTCCGCCGCCATCTGCCGGCCCCGCTCGAGGCGCTGCGCGGACACGGAACCCTCGATGTAGTCCCAGATCGGGCGGACGAACTCGGACTGCTTGCGGGTCAGGGCGACGATCTTGGAATCGGGCTCCACGCCCCGGAAGGCGGCCTCGAAGGTGGCGCGGGACACGCCGCGCGCCCGGGCCTGGGGCCACAGGCTCTGGACGAAGGCCTGGAAGCCGCCCTGGGCCTGGGCCTGCGCCGGGGGGAGAGCCCAGTCCCGGCCGGGGGAAAGGGCGAGGCCCAGGAGGAGAGCAGCGCAGACAAGGCGGCGCGCCGGTCGGGAAGGCTTCTGCATGAGGGTCGCTCACGGTCGGGACGGGTGCAGGATCCTGCCATGCGACCTTAGGAAGGTTAACAGCCGGTTGATAGAGGGTATCGCTGCGGCCTTCGGCCCTCGGGCCCGTGCCGGAGGGACATTAACCGTGACGCTTCAGCCGCAATTCATCTGCGCGCCGCCAAAAGGGGGCGCCCGTCTGCAACAAGACCTTCACACGGGCGTTATAGGATGATCGAACCTTGACAGTTTGCCTCTCCCGTTTCTCCCTAAGGTCTTCTCTTGCCAATGGCTTTCTCCATGAAGCGTATCCGTAAAGCAGTCCTGCCCGTCGCCGGCCTCGGCACCCGTTTCCTGCCGGCCACCAAGGCCGTTCCGAAGGAGATGCTCTGCGTGGTGGACCGCCCCGTCGTGCAGCACGTGGTGGACGACGCCCGCGCCGCCGGCATCGAGCACTTCGTCTTCGTGACCGGCCGGAACAAGGCCGTGATCGAGGATCACTTCGACATCGCCTACGAGCTGAACCAGACCCTGGAGAGCCGGGGCAAGACGAAGGAGCTGGAGGCCCTGGCGAAGGACCAGTTCGCCGCCGGCCGCACGAGCTTCACCCGCCAGCAGGAGCCCCTCGGCCTCGGGCACGCGGTGTGGTGCGCCCGGGAGATCGTCGGGGACGAGCCCTTCGCCGTGATCCTGCCGGACATGCTCAGCCGCGGCTCCATGGCGCAGATGATCGCGGCCTACGAGAAGCATGGCGGCAACATCATCGCCGTCGAGGAGGTGCCTCCGGACCAGACCCACCAGTACGGCATCGTCTCGGTGGGGCAGGAATTCGGCCAGACCTTCGAGATCACCGGCATGGTCGAGAAGCCGCCGAAGGGAACCGCCCCCTCCAACTACATCATCTCCGGCCGCTACATCCTCCAGCCGGAGATCTTCGACCTGCTCTCCACCCAGGAGCGGGGCGCGGGCAACGAGATCCAGCTGACCGACTCGATGATCCGCCTCATGAACGACCAGCCCTTCTTCGGCATGAAGTACCAGGGCAGGACCTACGACACGGGCTCGAAGATCGGCTTCCTCATGGCCAACGTGGCCTATGCCCTCGAAAGGGAGGACCTGGGCCCGGACTTCCGCCGGGAGCTCGAGGCGCTGCTGCGCCAAAAGTGACCCGGCCGCGAGGGTTTTGCCCGGCCGCCGCTCCATGCTAGAGGGGCGGCCATGGCACTCGCGCAACCGACCTCCCCCTCCTCCCCCGACCGGGCCGTCGACTCGGCCCTCCGCACCCTCGTGACCGAGCGGGACGGCCTGACCGCCCTGATCGACGCCATCGGCAACGGCCTCGGCCCCGTCTTCACGGCGGCGGTCGAGCGGATCGCCGCGGCCCGCGGCCGGGTGATCGTGACCGGCATGGGCAAGTCCGGCCATGTGGCCCGCAAGATCGCGGCGACCCTCGCATCGACGGGCACGCCCGCCCACTACGTCCATCCGGCGGAGGCGAGCCACGGCGATCTCGGCATGGTGCAGCCGGAGGACGTCATCGTCGCCCTGTCCTGGTCCGGCGAGGCGACCGAGCTTGCGGACATCATCGCCTACGCGAAGCGTTTCCGGGTGGCGCTGATCGCGCTGACCTCGAGCGAGACCTCGACCCTGGGCCGCGCCGCCGACATCTGCCTCGCCATGCCGAAGGCCGCCGAGGCCTGCCCGAACGGACTCGCGCCGACGACCTCGACCACGATGCAGCTCGCCCTGGGCGACGCGCTCGCCATCGCCCTCCTGGAGAAGCGCGGCTTCACCGCGGAGCACTTCCGGGTCTTCCATCCGGGGGGAAAGCTCGGCGCGCGCCTCAAGCTCGTCCGGGACGTCATGCACAGGAACGAGCGCCTGCCCATCGTCGGCATCGAGGCGCGCATGGACGAGGCCATCGAGGAGATCGGCCGCAAGGGCTTCGGCTCGGTGATCGTGGTCAACCCGGACGGCACCCTCGCCGGCATCGTCACGGACGGCGACCTGCGGCGCAACCTCCGGCCGGACCTGTGGACCCTGCCCGTCACGGCGGTGATGACCAGGACCCCGCGCACCATCGCCCCCGACGACCTGCTCGCCTCGGCCCTGGAGATCCAGGAAAGCTCCAAGATCACCGCCCTGATCGTCGTCGAGAACCGCCGGCCGGTCGGCCTCGTGCATTATCTCGACCTGCTGCGGGCGGGCGCGGCATAGCGGCCGCGCCTTCCGAGCCCCCCGAACGCCTCTTTGAGAGCATTTTCAGGAGAAGTGAGAACCGGTTTTCGCTGGCGCGGCCCTCCGGGTCGCTGGCGCGGCCCTCCGGGTCCGTCCGAAAATGCGGCAAACCAGGAGCTTCTGAGCGGAGCGCGATTCCATCGAAACGCAATCCGCTCTAGGGATCGTCCACCACGAGCGTCGCGCCCTCGACACGCACGACGCGGACCCTGGCGCCGGCGAAACGGTCCGCGCCGGTGACGCGCCAGGAGGTGTCGTCCACCCGGATGCGTCCCTCCCCGTCCTTGATCGGCGTTTCGAGAACGAAGACGCGGCCCACGAGGGCCTGCCCGCGGCGGTTGAGGAAATCAGCGGTCGTGTCCGGCTGCAGGCGCGGGCGGGTGAGAGCCCGGCCGGCCAGCACCGCCACGACGCAGAGCATGGCGAAGAGCAGGGCGGAGGCCTGCCACGACAGGTCGAGCACCGCGTCGAGCAGCCCGGTCGCCAGGGCCGCGAGCCCCAGCCAGATGAAGAAGACGCCGGGGGCGAGGAGTTCCACCCCCACGAGGGCAAGGCCGAGGACGATCCAGGCCCAGGGCCCGAGGCTTCGGATGGCGTCGGCGATCATGGGCGCTCCGCCCCGCCGACGACGGTGGGCACGCTGCGCGCGGGCCGGGCAGCCGCGCCGCCGCCCTCGCCGAACACGGATTTCGTGATCTCGGCAATGCCGCCCAGGGTTCCGGCGAGGCCCGCCGCCTCGATGGGGACGATCACCACCTTCTGGTTGGGAGCGGTGGCGAGCGCCCGCAGGGCCTCCACGTATTTCTCGGCCACCAGGAAGTTGGCCGCGGCGAGGTTGCCGTCCGCGATGGCGCCGCTCACCATGGCGGTCGCCTTGGCCTCGGCCTCGGCCTGCCGCTCGCGGGCCTCCGCGTCGCGGAAGGCGGCCTCCCTGCGCCCCTCCGCCGCCAGGATCTGCGCCTGCTTCTGGCCCTCGGCGCGCAGGATCTCCGCCTGCCGCAGGCCCTCCGCCTCGAGCACGGCGGCCCGCTTCTCCCGCTCCGCCTTCATCTGCCGCGCCATGGCGCCGGCAAGGTCCGCGGGCGGCACGATGTCCTTGATCTCGACGCGGGTGACCTTGGCGCCCCAGGGCGAGGCCGCCGCGTCGACGACGCGCAGGAGCCGTTCGTTGATCTCGTCCCGGTGGGACAGGAGCTCATCGAGGTCCATGGAGCCGACGACCGTGCGGATGTTGGTCATCGTCAGCATGAGCAGCGCCTGGTTGAGGTTCGAGACCTCGTAGGAGGCGCGGGCGGCGTCGAGCACCTGGAAGAAGGCCACCGCGTCGATGGTGACGCCCGCGTTGTCGCGGGTGAACGCCTCCTGGCTCGGAACGTCGAGCACCTGCTCCATGACGTTCACCTTTTTGCCGATCTGCTCGATGTAGGGCACGATCAGGCCGAGGCCGGGGCTCAGGGTCCGCGCATAGCGTCCGAAGCGTTCGACGGTGTAGGCATAGCCCTGCGGAACGGTCCTGATCCCCATGGCGATCGTCACGATCACCACGAGGACGAGCACGATCACGAAAATGTCGAAGCCGCTCAGCACGGACAGACCCTCCGGGCAACGAAGTTGCAGGCGTTCAGCCTATCCCAAACCGCCTTGGGCGCATAGGGCACGGCCCGGGCCGGGCCGCGCTTCCGCAAAGGGCGTCACGCCGCCTTCACGTCCGTGAGGAAGTCGGCCACCTCGCGGCTCAGGTTCTCGGACTGGCGCGCCAGCTCCTGCGCCGCGCCGAGGACCTGGCTCGCCGCGGCCCCCGTTTCGCCCGCGCCCGCCTGCACGCTGCCGATGCTCGCCGTCACCTGCTCGGTGCCGCGGGCGGCCTCCTGCACGTTGCGCGCGATCTCCGCCGTCGCCGCGCCCTGCTCCTCCATGGCGGCGGCGATGCCGGTGGAGATCTGCGACATCTGCGCGATGGTGCGGCCGATCCCGTCGATGGCGCCGACGGCGTCCCGGGTCGCCTGCTGTACGGACCCGATCTGGGCCGAGATCTCCTCCGTCGCCCGGGCGGTCTGGTTGGCGAGCTCCTTGACCTCGCTCGCCACCACGGCGAAGCCCTTGCCCGCCTCGCCGGCGCGGGCCGCCTCGATGGTGGCGTTGAGGGCGAGCAGGTTGGTCTGACCGGCGATGGTGTTGATGAGCGCGACCACGTTGCCGATCCTCTCCGCCGTCTCGGCGAGCGCCTGGACGGTGGCATTGGTGCGCTGCGCGTCCGCCACCGCCTTCTCGGCGATCTGCGAGGACTGGTTCACCTGGGACGCGATCTCGCGCACCGAGATGGAGAGCTCCTCCGTGGCGGCGGCCACCGTCTGCACGTTGGCGGAGGTCTGCCCGGCCGCCGAGGCGACGCTCACCGACTGCCGGTTGGTCTCGTCCGCAATCGCCGACATCCCCTGCGCCGTCGCCTCCATCTGCGTCGCGGCGCCCGCGAGGCCCGCGGTGAGGGAGGACACGTTCGCCTCGAAGCGGCGCATGATCTCGTCGAGCCTCTGGGCGCGGCGCACCTTCGCGTCGGCCTCGAGAGCGGCCGCCTCGTCGGCCTCGCGCTTCGCGATGAGCGCATCCTTGAACACCTGCACGGCGTCCGCGATGGTGCCGAGCTCCGTCCGCTGGCCGCGGAAGGGGATGGCGGCGGAAAGGTCGCCTTCGGCGAGGAGGCCCATCGGCCGCGTGACCGCTGCAATCCCCCGCGAGATCGACCGGATCAGCAGCGCCGCCAGCCCGATGGCGACGAGCGTTCCCGCCACCAGGACCCCGAGGGTCAGCTTTTCCGTTGCGGCATAGACGGCGGCCGCCTCGGCGCGGGCCGCCTCGGCGCCGTCGCGGTTCCATTTGGTCAGCCGGGTCAGGACCGAGCCGATCTGCTCGGCGACGGGAACGGCCTTCTGCGCATTGTGCTCGCGGGCCTTGGCGACCTCGCCGTTGCGGGAGAAGTCGAGGACCGTCCTGGCCTCCTTCTCGTACTGGTTCCAGAGCTTCTTGAACTCGTCGAACTGCTTCCGGTCCTCGGCCCGCGTGATCGTCTTCTCGTAGGAGAAGATCCCGTCGGCGATGTTGTTGATGCGCCAGGCGAGCCCATCCTCGATCTCCTGCGCCTCCTCGCTGTCGGCCAGCATGTGGCGCAGCACCACCGTCTGGAACTCGCGCACGTCGGCGTTGAGGACGCCGATACGCTGCGTGGACACGAGCCAGTCGTCCGCGATCTCGGCGGTCTGCGCGTTGATCCGCTCGAGGCCGCGCAGGCCGAGCAGACCGAGGGCAACGAGGAGCAGGACGAGGAAGGAGAAGGCGCCGATCAGCCTGGCGCGAATGGAAAGCGATCGAAGGACGTGCATCTCGGACCGGTGCGCCTGCCACATCGCCGTGGAGGCTCGCGCCGCTCTGACGCGAAGGAATCAGGCCCCTTTCTCATCGCCGAAAGGGATGAATTATTTCTTGAGGGCGCCGGAAATTCTGTCCGCAACTTGAGAACGACTGCCCGATGGCCTTTCCTGCCGCAAAGGAATGCCCCTTCATGCACTTGCACTTGCGCCGCGCGCGGGTGCGGCACGGCCTCAGACCCAGCCCTCGAATCCAGTCCTTCAGATCCAGTCCTTCAGATCCAGCCCTGGAGCTCCCGCTCCGCGATATGGCGGATCACCCGCATGCCCTCCTCGCTGTCGTTGAGGCACGGAAGGTACGCGAACTGCTCGCCCCCGTGGTGCATGAAGATCTCGCGGTTCTCGCCGTCGAGCTCCTCGAGGGTTTCGAGGCAGTCGGCGGAGAAGCCCGGCGCGACGATGGCGAGGCGCTTGACCCCGCTTTCCGCCAGCGCCTGAACCGTCTTGTCCGTGTAGGGCTGCAGCCATTCCGCCGTGCCGAAGCGGGACTGGAAGCTCATGCGGAACCGGTCCGCCGGCCAGCCGAACGCCTCCCGCATGAGACGCCAGGTCTTCACGCAATGGCAGTGATAGGGGTCGCCCTTCAGGAGGTATTCCTTCGGCACGCCGTGGAAGGACACCAGGATGACCTCGGGCTCGAAGGGGAGCTTCTCCAGCTCCCGCTTCATGGAGGAGACCACCGCGTCGATATAGACCGGATCGTCGTGGTAGGGCGGCGAGACCCGGACCGTCGGCTGCCAGCGCATCTCCATCAGGGCGCGGAAGGCATGGTCGCAGGCGGTCGCCGACGTGGCGGCGGAATATTGCGGATAGAGCGGCACGAGGAGGATGCGGTCGCAGCCCTCGTCGAGCAGCGCCTGGATGCGCTCGCGGATCTCGGGCTTGCCGTAGCGCATCGCCCAATCCACCGAGATCCTGTCGCCGGCGATGCCTTTCAGGTGCCGGGCGAGGTCCTGGGCCTGGGCGCGGGTGATGGTCTTGAGCGGCCCCTCGTCGAGCGCCTTGTTCCAGATCGTCGCGTAGTCGCGGCCCTTCCGCGAGGGGCGAGTGGTCAGGATGATGAGGTTCAGGATCGGCCACCACAGGAGCCGGGGGGTCTCGATGACCCGGCGGTCGGAGAGGAACTCCTTCAGGTAGCGCCGCATCGGCCAGTAGGTCGTGCCCTCCGGCGTGCCGAGGTTGAGAAGCAGCACCCCGATGCGACCCGCCCTGACCGGCGGGTGGTCCACCGGGCGCACGCCCTGGCGGAGATCGGCAAGCTTCACTGTTTCGTTCATCGGGAGCCCCTTGGCGCGCCTGCATGAGGCCGCTTCACCTGTCCGGCTCTAGATAGGAGTTTCCGGCTTTCCCGCCAACCGGGCGGGCGGCCGCGCCCGGCCACGGTTTCGTGATCGGCCCTGCCTTACGCGGAGGGGTTGATGAAGCCGCCGGGGGTCAGCACCGTGTCGATGGAGACCTTCAGGCCGGTCGGCTCGAAATCCATCTGGACGGCGGCGTTGAGCTGGGTGGCGAGCACCCGGTGGAGGAGCCGGGAGCCGAAGCCCTGCCGCTTCGGCGGCTCCACGGGAGGGCCGCCCTCCTCCGTCCAGCTCAGCTTGAGCCGCAGCCCCTCGGGCTCGACCGCGGATTCCCAGCGCACGGCGACGCGGCCCGAGGCGATGGACAGGGCACCGTACTTGGCGGCGTTCGTCGTCAGCTCGTGGATCGCCATGCCGATGGGCACCGCCGCCTCGGAGGGCAGCTCCACCGGGGGCCCCTCGATCAGGACCCTGTCCCGGGACGCCTCGTTGTAAGGGCTCAGCTCCTTCTCCAGGATCTCGCGCAGGGAGGCGGTCTGCCACACCGCCTCGGTCAGGAGCGAATGGGTATTGGCGAGGGAGATGATGCGTCCGACGAAGGCCGCATAGAAATCCTCGATGCTCGACGTGGTGCGGGCGGTCGCGCCGACCACGGCCTGGACGGTGGCCAGGGTGTTCTTGACCCGATGGTGCAGCTCCCGGATCAGCAGGGACTGCTGGGTCTGGACCTGCTTGCGCTCCTCGATCTCGTACTGCGCGGCCTTGTAGAGATTGCTGTTCTCGAGAGCGATGGCGGCCTGCCCGGCAAGCCCGACGACGAGCCGCTCCGCGCGCGCGGTGAACACGCCCGCCTGCTCATGGCCGAACAGGAGCGCGCCCTCGATGGCGCCCGTCCGCGCGACCACGGGCACGGCGAGGTAGCTGCGCAGGGACGGATGCCATTCGGGCAAGCCGCCGAGGGTTTCGTCCCGTCTCCGGGCCGGATCGGCCGTGATGTCGTCCGAGCGCACGATTCTCCCATCCTCCAGGGTCGGGGCGAACAGGGCCGTGTGCCGGACCATGGGGACATCGGAGAAGGCCTCCCGCAGCTCGCCGGAAACCGCATAGGGCATGGAGACCTCGTCGCCCTCGCCGCCCGCAGCCTGGCGATGCGCGCTCACATGGTAGAAGAAGACGCCGATCTGCGCTCCCGTCAGCTCCACGCCCGCATCGATCACGCATTGCGCGATCCTGCCGAAATCGAGCTCGGCGGCGAGCGCGCGGCCGGTCCGGTTCAGCACTTCGAGGGCGGCGGTCTCCATCCGCAGCTCGCGCGTGCGCAGGTCCACCTCCCTCTCCAGCAGCGCCGCATTGGCGGCCTGTTCGCGGAACTGGCGGGCCGCGACCGCCATCAGGGCCAGGAGGGCCAGCAGGGCGAAGAGGGCGAAGGCGCCGTAGATCCTGACCTGTTCGAGCCAGGGCCTCCGGTAGGCGTCGGCGGGAATGAACACCTGGACGTAGAGGGGGAGCTGGCCGACCCGGTGATAGGCCCCCCTCCGCTCCCTCGGTCCGGCCGTCTCCGTGTAGATCCCCTCCTCGGGGTTCTCCGCGATGGCCCGCTCGAACCCCGCCTTGGAAACGGGGGCGAAGGAGATGCCGTCGCCCGGCGCGGGGTACTGCACGATGACCTTGCCGTCAGCGGCGCGGACCAGGTTGACCTGCGCCTTGGGCGGCAGGCGCAGCCGTCCCCAGTAATCGTTGAAGTAGGCCAGGGAGACCGTGACGGACACGACGCCGCGGAAACTCCCGTTCGGATAATGGAGGCGCCGGCTGACCATGAAGGTCGGCGCGCCGGTGACGCGCCCGACGATCGGCTCCCCCACGTAGAGCCCCCGGTCGACCTCGACCTGGGCCCGAAAGGCGTCCCTGTCGCTCGCATTGGATTCCGGGGTCGGAAAGCCCGCCGAGGTGAGACGAAGCCTGCCCTCCGCATCGTTCAGCCAGATGTCCTCGATGTAGGGCAAGGCCTGCTTGATGGCGCGCACCTGCTCCCACAGGATCCGCGACGGCTCGATGGTGTACCAGCTCTCGTCCTCCACGAGGGCCGCCGTCTGCCGCAAGGTGACGTCCGTGACCTCGAGCAGGCGCGCGGCGTGGTCGGCGAGGAAGAAGGCGCTGTCCTGGATGTCGCCCTCGTCCCTCTGGATCAGGCGGCTGCGCTGCTCCCAGGCGATATATGCGAAGGTTACCACGATGAAGATGACGCCCAGGAGACCCATGGCGAGGGTCATCCGCCCACGGAAGAGAGACCGGCGTCGCCGCTTTTGGGACAGGACGGAATCCGCAGGACGGGTCGCTATCGGCAAGAATGGAACCGCTTCGAAATGTCGTTGAACTGGGCCGTTCGCCGGGAACGAAGGCTCCGCGCGAACGATGGGCACCGGAGAAATAGCAGCCTTGCCCCCGTTTTCCAAACCTCGGGAGCATGGGGAAGGCCGGGGCGCGCGGCTTCCCGGCCTTCCTCGGTTGCGCCGTCGCCTCAGCGGAGGACGACGCGGCCTTCCACCTTCGGGGCCACCTTGCCGGCCTTGGCGACGTAGTCGATCACCTGCGACGCCATGAGCTGGCTCGCGGCGACGTCGATGAGCGGCTTGGCGTCCACGAAGGCGCGGTAGCCGTCGCCGCCGCGGGCCATGAAGTCGTTCGTTGCGACCTTGTAGGTCTTGGCCGGATCGAGGGGCTGGCCGTTGACCGTGACCGACTTGATGCGGCTGCCGGGCGGCTGCTTCATGTCGACCTCGACGACCATGCCGGACACCTGCGGGAAGCGGCCGCCGAGTTCGCGCACCTGGCTCACGCCGTTCTCAAGCGCGGCCTTGAGCTTCTCGCCCGTCACCTCCAGCAGGACCGTGGTGTTGCCGAAGGGCATTTCCGCCAGGATGTCGCGCCGGGTCAGCTTCTGGCCGGCGGCATATTCCTTGTCGGCTCGCAGGCCACCGCCGTTGGTGATGGCGACGTCGGCGCCGACGGAGGCGCGCAGGGCGTCCGCGACCAGGTTGCCGATCGCCGCCTCGCCGCCGCGCACGGTCGCGCGCCGGCTGTCGAGGGGCGTCTCGGTGACGCCGATCTCCACGTCGAGCTCCTTGGAGAGCTTGTCCTCGTAGCCCTTCACGACCGCCTCGATCTCCGGATCCGGCTTCACCGTGGCGCTGTCGACGATGCGGAAGTTCGGAGTCCACGAAACCGTGGTCTTCCCGTCCTTCTCCGTCTTCTTCACGGAGAGCTCGACCACGTTGATGTAGTTGCCCTGGGATTCGGATTCCGCCACCGCGACCTTGCCGTCGTAGAAGGCGAGGAGGTGCTCGTCGTGGCCGCTGAGGATCACGTCGGCGCCGGAGGAGCGCGCCAGCAGCATGTCCACCTCGAGAGGCGTGTGGACCACCGCCACCACGAGGTCGGCCCCCTTGGCGCGCAGGTCCTTGACCTTGTCGCGGCCCGTCGCGACCGTGGGCTTGAACTTGATGGTGCCGGGGCTCGACACGATGGGGGTGTCTTCCGTCGTCAGGCCGAAGAAGCCGATCTTGATGCCCTGGACGTCGACGATCTTGTCCGCCTTGGTGTTGGCCGGCATCCCCTCCCCGTCGACGATGTTGGTGGCGAGGACGTCGAATTTGGCCTCGGCCATCCGCGCCCGGAACACGTCGGCGCCGAGGTCGAACTCGTGGTTGCCGGGCACCATGGCGTCCACGCCCATGCGGTTGAGGATGTCGATGATGTGGGCGCCCTTGTCGAACCCGGACAGGAGCGAGGGCGAGAGCGTGTCGCCGGAGTGGATGAAGAAGGTGTTGCCCTTCGCCCGCTCCTCCTTGATCACCGTCGCGAGCTTCGCGAAGCCGCCGCGGCCCTTCTCCGGGCTCATGCGGTCGATGTCGTTGGTCTGCACGAAGCGGATCGTCACGGCCTCCTGGGCCAAGGCCGTGCCCGACAGAAGCAGGGAAAGTCCAAGGAGGCCGGCGCGAAGGGCGGCCAGCGGACGGCTTTCAAGCATGGTCGAATGTCCTCGCATGGGGGGTCCACGGGTGATGAGGGAACCTAGGCCAGAAACGTGTCACAGAAGTAACAATCTGTCGACGGCCGAGATGGCGGGCCCCTTGCCGGGAGCGGCCCGTTCCCGGGCGGCGCGTCCCTGCGGGACCGGGTGCCCTTCCGGAGCCCCGGCTTCAGCCGCCCCGCACGAGCCAGATCCCGAACGCGAAGACGACCGCCACGGCAGCGATGAAGCTCACGAACAGGACCGGGAAGCCCTCGTCCTTGTGGTGGGTCGCCCCGACGGGGCGTGCCCCCTTCGACCAGCGCAGGGTCCTCTCGGAGAGGCGGGCGAGCGCCACCTGGAAGGGACTGGCCGGCGTGCCCGCCGCCTCGTCGTCGGCGCCGAGGGAGGCGAGACCGGGGTCGTAGACGGAGTTCTTGTCGCCGGTCCTGCCGCTGTCGATGTCGGCCTTGAGCATCTCGACCGTCGGGGTGTCCGAGGGCGGCGGCGGGTCCATGGGCTGCGTGGTGCGGGTCGGGGGAAGATCTGAGCGGTCTGTCACGGGAATTCTCCAAAGGCGGCATCGTGGGCGGCATCGCGCCGGGCGCTCGACAGCTTCCGGGGGCGATGCTACCGGCTGCGGGAGAGAAGGATTTTGCCGATGACAGGTTCCGTCAGCGAGGCTCTCGCCGCCTTCAGGGCGGATCCGCGGGCCGCCGCGTGGCTCGCCCTCCCCTTCTTTGCGAACCGTCGTGCCGACGCAATCGCCGCCGAGGTCGACGGGGCCGTCGCGCGGGGCGCGCACGTGCTGCCGCCCCCGGAGAAGGTCTTCGCCAGCCTCGTCCTCACCCCCCTCGAGGCCGTGAAGGTCGTGATCCTGGGCCAGGATCCCTATCCCACCCCCGGCGATGCGCACGGTCTCGCCTTCTCCTATGCCGGGACGCGCCGCCTGCCCGCTTCCCTGCGCACGATTCTCGCCGAAATGGCGGAAGATCTTTCGGTGCCGATGCCCCGCCGGGGCGACCTCACCCGCTGGGCGGAGCAGGGCGTGCTCCTCCTCAACACGGCGCTGACCGTGGAGGCGGGCAGGTCCGGCGCGCATCTGAGGCTCGGCTGGTCCGAGCTGGTGGACGAGGCGGTAGTCGCCGTCTCCGGGACGCAGAAGGCGGCCGTCTTCATGCTCTGGGGCGCGAAGGCGCGGGAGCGCGCCGCCCTCGTCGACAGGGACCGGCACCTCGTGATCGAGGCGGGCCACCCGTCCCCCCTCAACCGCCAGCGGGATTTCCGGGGGAGCCGCCCCTTCAGCCGGGCCAATGCCTGGCTCGCGGCGAGGGGCATCGCTCCCATCGACTGGCGGCTCGACTGATTCCGCTTTACTTGACGGGATCAAATAAAACGTTTGACCCAGTCAAGGACCAAGTGCAACCTTCTCCCGTGCCTCATTGGAAGGAAGGTCGCCATGCGACACTCCACGTCCGCGGACGACCGCGTCGCCGCCATCCGGCGCTTCACCCGCTTCTATACGCGCCGTCTCGGGGTCCTGCGGGAGGGGCTCCTCGGCAGCCCGTTCACCCTGACCGAGGCGCGGGTGCTCTACGAGCTGGCGAACCGGTCGAACCCGACCGCCGGGGAACTCTGCCAGGACCTCGACCTCGATCCCGGCTACCTGAGCCGCATTCTCAAGCGCTTCGAGGAGCAGGGCCTCATCCGGCGGGAGCGCTCGGCGAGCGACGGGCGCCAGCAGCACCTGTCCCTGACCGACAGGGGCCGCGAGGCGTTCGCCCCCCTCGACCGCCAGTCGCGCGAGCAGATTGCCGCCCTCCTCGCCCCGCTTCCCGAAGCCGACCGGGACCGGCTCGTCTCCGCCATGCGCTTCGTCGAAGAGCGGCTCGACGGCGGGGCCGCCGCGGAGGCTCCGGTCGTCCTGCGCCCTCATCGGCCCGGCGACATGGGCTGGATCGTTCACCGGCACGGGGTTCTCTATGCGCGGGAATACGGCTGGGACGAAACCTTCGAGGCCCTCGTGGCGGAAATCGTGGCGGGCTTCGTCAGGACCTTCGATCCGGCCCGGGAACGGTGCTGGATCGCGGAGCGGGACGGAGCGATCCTCGGCTCGATCTTCATCGTCCGGCAATCGGACGACGTCGCGAAGCTGCGGCTTCTCTACGTGGAGCCGGAGGCCCGCGGGCTCGGCCTCGGCAGGCGGCTCGTGGACGAGGCGATCCGCTTCTCGCGGGACAAGGGCTACCGGCAGATCGCCCTGTGGACCAACGACATCCTGCACGCGGCGCGCGGCATCTACGCCAAGGCCGGCTTCCGGCTCGTGAGCGCGGAAGCGCATCGCAGCTTCGGGCACGACCTCGTCGGCGAGAACTGGGTTCTCGACCTCTGACGGCGTCTTACTCCGCCGCCATCCGCATCGGCGCCTCGCGGGTGCGGAAGCGGGCGAGGAGCTCCGCCTCCTCCGCCTTCGCCGCCTTGAGGTTGCGCTCCTTCACATGGCCGAAGCCGCGGATCTTCTGCGGGAGGGCGGCGAGTCCGACGGCGGCCGCATGGTTGTCCGCGTCGAGCCGGGACACGATCTCCTGGAGCAGGGCCTCGAAGTCGCGCACGAGGCGGCGCTCCGTGCGGCGCTCGCGGGTGTAGCCGAACACGTCCAACGGCGTGCCCCGCAGGCCCTTCAGCTGCGCCAGCACGCGGAACACCTTCATCATCCACGGCCCGAAACTCATCTTGCGCGGCAGCCCCGTCGCCGGGTCCCTGCGCGCGAGGAGCGGCGGCGCGAGATGGAACTCGTAGCGCAGGTTCTCGCCCTCGAACGCCGCGGCCACCTGCTTCTCGAAGCTGCCGTCCGCGTAAAGGCGCGCCACCTCGTACTCGTCCTTGTAGGCCATGAGCTTGAAGAGCGAGCGCGCCGCCGCCTCGGCAAGCGCCGTCGAGCCGGGAACGGCCCTGGCTTCCGCCGCCCGCACGCGCTCCACGATCCGGCGGTAGCGCCCGGCGTAGCGGGCGTTCTGGTAACCGGCGAGGAAGCGCGCGCGCCGCTCGATGGCCTCGTCGAGGCTCTCGGAGAGCCTGCGGGATTCCGTCGGCGCCTTCGCGGATGCCATGAGCTCCGCCAGGGTCTCGGGCGCGACCGCGGCGCGGCGGCCCCAGGCGAAGGCGGCGAGGTTCATCTTCACCGCCTCGCCGTTGAGCGCAATGGCCTTCTCGATGGCCGCGCCCGAAAGCGGCACCCGGCCCTTCTGATAGGCGTAGCCCAGCATGAACATGTTGGCCGCGATCGCGTTGCCGAGAAGCGCGTTCGCGATCGCCGTCGCGTCGATGAAGTCGACGCCTTCCGCCCCGGCGGCGGAGACGACGGCGCGCCTGAGCCGCTCCGTCGGCAGCGAGAAGTCCGCGTTGCGGGTGAACTCGCCGGGCATGACCTCGGCGGTGTTCACGACGAGAGCCGTCCGCCCCTTCTTCACCGAGGCCAGCACCTTCTTCGTTCCCGTCACCACCAGATCGCAGCCGAGGATGAGGTGGGCGGACTCGGCGGCGACGCGGATGGCGTGGATGTCCTCCTGCCTGTTGGCGAGACGCACGTGGCTGTAGACCGCGCCGCCCTTCTGGGCGAGGCCGGCCATGTCGATCATGCCGAGGCCCTTGCCTTCGAGATGGGCCGCCATGCCGAGAATGGCCCCGATGGTGACGACCCCGGTACCGCCGACACCCGTGACGATGATGTTGAACGTGCGGTCGATGGCCGGGATCGCGGGTTCCGGAAGCGGCGCGAGCGCGTCGTTCCCGGCGGCGGAGACCGGCGCCGCCTTCCTCACCCTGGCGCCGTGCACCGTGACGAAGGACGGGCAGAAGCCGGAGACGCAGGAGAAGTCCTTGTTGCAGTTCGACTGGTCCACCTGCCGCTTGCGGCCGAACTCCGTCTCGACGGGCTGCACCGCGACGCAGTTCGACTGCACGGAACAGTCCCCGCATCCCTCGCAGACCAGATCGTTGATGATGACGCGCTTGTCGGGATCGGGGAATTCGCCGCGCTTGCGGCGCCGGCGCTTCTCGGACGCGCAGGTCTGGTCGTAGATCATCACCGTGACGCCGGGAATCGCCGCCAGCTCCCGTTGCACCGCATCGAGGGACGAACGGTGGTGGATCGTCATGCCCTCGGGCCAGCGGACGGATTTCGGGTACTTGTGCGGCTCGTCCGTCACCAGCGCGATGCGCTCCACGCCTTCCTCGCGCACCTGGCGGGCGATCATGTCGACGGTGAGGCCGCCCTCGTGCTTCTGCCCGCCGGTCATGGCGACCGCGTCGTTGAAGAGGATCTTGTAGGTGACGTTGGTCTTCGTGTGGATGGCCCAGCGCAGGGCCAGCACGCCGGAATGGTTGTAGGTGCCGTCGCCCAGGTTCTGGAACACGTGGCCGCGCTTCGAGAACGGCGCCTCGCCGATCCAGTTGGCGCCCTCGCCGCCCATCTGCGTGAAGCCGTCGGTCTCCCGGTCCATCCACTGCACCATGTAGTGGCAGCCGATGCCCGCATAGGCGCGCATGCCCTCCGGCACCTTGGTGGAAGTGTTGTGAGGGCAGCCGGAGCAGAAATGGGGGATGCGCGTCGCCACGTCGGCGGTCGCCGCGAGCACCTGCTGCGCGTGGCGCAGCCGCTCGACGCGGCCGCGCAGGTCGTCGTCGTTGTGATACCGGAGGAGCCGCTCGCCGATGGCGATGGCGATGTCGTTGGGGTCGAGGGCCCCCTTCACGGGAAAGAGCCAGTTGCCGCTCTCGTCCTTCTTGCCGATGCACAGCGGCTGGTTGGCGGTGCCGTAGAGCTCCTCCCGCAGCTGCACCTCGATGAGCGAACGCTTCTCCTCGACGACGACGACGAGATCGAGACCGCGGGCGAAATCCGCGAGCTCGCGCTGGGAGAGCGGCCAGGGGCAGGCGACCTTGTAGAGGCGCAGGCCCATGTCGTTGGCCTTGACCTCGTCGAGGCCGAGCTCGTCCATGGCCTGGCGCACGTCGAGGTAGGACTTGCCCACCGTGATCACGCCGATCTTCGGCTGGCGTCCGCCGGAGAGGACGAGCCTGTTCAGGTTGTTGGCGCGCACGAAGGCCAGCATGGCGTCGCGCTTGTAGTCCTGGAGGCGCGCCTCCTGGTCGAGCACCCCGTCCCGCGCGCGGATGTTCAGCCCGCCGGGCGGCATGGCGAAGTCGTCGGGCACGACGATCTTCACCCGGTCGAGGGAGCCGTCGACGGAGGCGGTCGATTCGATGTTCTCCTTCACGCACTTGAACGCGACCCAGGTGCCGCAGAAACGGCTCATCGCGTAGCCGTAGAGCCCGTAGTCGAGGATCTCCTGAACGCCTGCGGGATTCAGGATCGGGATCATCACGTCGACGAAGTGGAACTCGGACTGGTGCGCGACGGTGGAGGATTCCGCCGTGTGGTCGTCGCCCATGAGGGCCAGCACGCCGCCGTATTTCGACGAGCCGGCCATGTTGGCGTGGCGGAACACGTCGCCGGAGCGGTCGACGCCCGGTCCCTTGCCGTACCAGAGGCCGAAGACGCCGTCGTGCTTCCCGTCGCCCCGGATCTCCGCCTGCTGCGAGCCCCAGACCGCCGTGGCCGCGAGTTCCTCGTTGAGGCCGGGCTGGAACAGGATGTCCGCCTGCTCCAGCCAGCGGCGGGCGCGCCACAGGTTCTGGTCCATGCCTCCGAGGGGAGAGCCGCGATAGCCGGAAACGAAGCCCGCGGTGTTGAGCCCGGCGCGCCTGTCCCGCTCGCGCTGCATGAGCAGCATGCGAACGACGGCCTGCGTGCCGGTGATGAAGATCCGGTCCTTCGTCAGGTCGTACTTGTCGTCGAGCGATACGTCACGGAGCGCTACGTGCCCTTCGGCCATCGTCGGTTCCCTCCTGGAGCTTCGGCCCCGCTGCCGGTTCTCCCGGTCTTGGCTTTGCGAACTTGGCTTTGCGAATTACGTCAGCAATGCTGACATATGGACCGGGGGCCGTCAATGAACCTGCCCCCGTTTTGCCTCCATTAACCATCATGGCTCACAAGGAAACGCTACCGTTCGCAGCCACCCGCCGATGAGCCGCATGACCCGCCGTTCCGTTCTGACGCTTCTGACCGCGGGGGCCCTGGCCGCCTTCGCCGCCCCGGCCCTCGCCCATCCGCACGTGTGGGTGACCGCCAGGGCGGAACTCGTCTACGACCGGGAGGGGCGAATCACCGGCATCCGCCACGCCTGGACCTTCGACAAGGCCTATTCGGCCTTCGTCACCCAGGGCCTGGACAGGAACGGCGACGGCAAGCTCACCCCGGACGAACTGCAGGATCTCGCCAAGGAGAACACCGAATCCCTGGTGGAATTCGACTATTTCACCGTGCTGAAAAGCAGCGGCCGGAAGCAGGATTTCGACGCGCCGCGGGACTACCGCATGGCCTATGGGGAGGAGGCGCTGACCCTGACGTACCTGCTGCCCCTGAAGTCTCCGGCGGCGGCGAAGACCGTCTCGCTCGAGGTCTACGACCCGACCTATTTCGTCTCGTTCACCCTTGCGGAGGGAGACGCCGTCGCGCTCGCAGGCGCCCCGCAGGGCTGCGCGATCAACATCTCCCGCCCCAAGAATCCCGATTCCGGCGCGAGCGCCCAGGCTCAGGCCCAGCCCCTGTCCGAAGCGTTCTTCCAGACCCTGACGGCCGCTTCCACGTTCGGGGTCCAGTTCGCCAACAAGGCCATCGTCGCATGTCCGTGAGCGTGAAGCCCGCCGCCGGAGCCCTGGACCTGCCCGGCTCCAGCCGGCGCCGCCTGGCCCTGCGCCTGGCCCTCGCCCTCGCCGCGGTGGCGGCCGTCGCCCTCGCCGCCGCCCTTCTCCTGTGGTGGCTCGCGCCGGGCGCCGCTCCGCCCGCGCGCAACCCCTTCGGCATGGGCCTGCGGGAGGCCGCGCCCACGGGCGGCCTCGGCGCCTACATCCTCGACGTGCAGGGGCGCTTCTACCGGGGCCTGCAGCAGGCCGTCGCCGCCCTGAAGGACGACGGCGCAGCGCTCCGGACCCTCGTCGCCATCGGCTTCGCCTACGGCGTCTTCCATGCGGCCGGTCCGGGACACGGCAAGGGCGTCATCGCGGCCTACCTCGTCGCCGACGGGCGCGCCCTTGCCAAGGGCTTCGCCCTCAGCCTCGCGGCCGCCCTCGTCCAGGCGCTGGTCGCGATCCTGATCGTGAGCGTCTTCGCCCTTCTCTTCCGCGCCACCGCCGCAACCATGACCCGGGTCGCGACCGCCGTGGAATGGGCGAGCTTCGCGGCCGTGGCTCTCGTCGGTGCCCTCCTCGCCTGGCGCAAGGCCGGCCGGGTGCTGGACGTGCTCGCCCTGGCCCGCGGGCCCATGACGGGTCCCGCGTGCGGAGACTGCGACCACGTGCACATGCCGGAGCCCGAGGAACTGCGCCGCCTGACCCGCTGGCGCGACATGGCAGGCGTGGTGCTGGCCGCCGGCATGCGCCCCTGCACGGGGGCCCTGGTGGTGCTGGTCTTCGCCCTCTCGCAGGGCCTGTTCGCCGCCGGCGTCGCGGCGACCCTCGCCATGGCGCTCGGAACCGCCCTCACCACCGGGGCCATCGCGGCGCTCGCGGTCTTCGCCAAGAAGGCGGCCCTGGCGCTTGCGGGCGGGCGCGGGGCGCGGGGGGAGATCGCCATCGCTCTCATGGAACTGCTCGCGGCCGCCTTCGTCGCGGTGCTCGGCGGCAGCCTGCTGTTCGGCTTCTGGGCCTCGGGGGCCGCGAGCTAGATCGGATGCGGGTTCGCCTTCACGCCCGACGCCGCGAGTCCTTCCGGCGGGACCGGATCACAGCCCGAGGACGGCGCCGCCGGAGCGCGGATCCCATGCCCCCGCCACCCGGCCGTCGCCGGGAGACTTGACGAGCATTCCCGCCTCCCCGAAGGCGCCGGCGACCTCCCCGCTCTCCTCCTCCTCGACCCGGTGCCCCCGGCGGTCGAGCTCCCGGGCAAGGGAGGGGTCGAAACCCGCCTCGATCCGCAGGATTCCCGGTCCGCCGCCTTCCCCGGGCAGCAGCGCCCAGCGCGGCGCCTCCAGCGCCTCGGCCAGGGACAGCCCGGCCTGGGCATGGCGGGCGAAAAGCTGCGCCTCGACCTGCGGCTCCTCGGCGCCGCCAGCGCCGAAGGCGAGCACCCGCCCGCCGTCGAAGGCGGCCAGGACGGGAGCGAGGGCGTGGAACGGCCTGCGCCCCGGCTCCAGAGGATTCCAGCCGCCGGGGTCGAGGGAGAATCCCATCCCCCGCGCGTGCCAGAGGATGCCGGTCGCGGGCAGGAGGGAGCGGGAGCCGCCCTCCGGGCCGAGGCCATGGGTGCAGGAGACCGCGAGACCGTCCCGGTCGACGCAGCCGATCCAGAGCGAGCGCCCCTGCGGCGGGACCGGGGTGGCGAAGGCCCCCGCCCGGTCGGCCGCGGCGGCGGCCGCCTCCCGCTCCAGCCATCCGGCCCGGAAGAAGGAGACCGGGTCCTGCGGCACCTCCCAAGGATCGGCGACCACGCGGTCCCGCACCGCGTAGGCCCGCTTCACCGCCTCGATCAGCGCGTGCTGGAGATCGGCCCCCTCCGTCCGGCGCACCGCCATGCGGTCGAGGATTCCGGCGGCGAGCAGGACCGCCAGCCCCTGGCTCGGAGGAGGCGGAGCGAAGAGGGTCGCGGCGCGCAGGCGGATGGCGAGGGGCTCGACCGCGCGGGCCCTGTGGCCCTCGAGGTCGCGCCGCAGGACCGGGCTGCCGAGCCTCTCCAGATCGGCGGCGATCTCCCGCCCCACGTCCCCGCGATAGAAGTCGCCGAGCCCGGCATGGGCCAGCTGGCCGAGGGTATCGGCCAGCATGGGCGAAAGCGGCGGCGCCTCCGGCGCAGCCCCGGGGGCCGCGGGGACGGGCAACGCCCCCTCCGCCGCCTGCGGAACGGGGCGAGGAGCGCCCGTGCCCGGCGCGGAGACGGCCGGCTCGACCGGTCCGCTGCCCTGCCGGGCCAGGCGGATCGCATCGCCCAGCAGAAGATCGAGGGGCAGGCGCCCTCCGAGGGCCCGGGCGAGTTCGAGGGCCAGGATCCAGCCGCCGACGGCGCCCGCCACGGTCAGGCAGGCCTCCGGGCCTTCGAGGGGCGGCGCCTCGAAGCCCTTGTCCCGGCAGCGCCGGATCGTCGCCTGGCTCCCTGCCGGGCCTGAGGCGTCGAGGGCATAGACCTTCCCTCCGGGCTCCCGCACGAGCCAGAAGCCGTCGCCGCCGAGGCCGGCGGCGCGGGGGCGGACGGCGGCGGCGCTCGCCGCCATGGCGACCGCAGCCTCGACCGCGTTGCCCCCTGCGGCCAGGATCGTCAGGCCGGTCTCGGCGACGGCCGGATGGGGAGCGGCGACGGCGGCGGTGGAGAAAACGGGCGTTTCGGACATGGATGCGCTGAAAAGGTCGTTCGGACGAGGCGGGCGAAACTTGCACCGGAGGCAGGATTTAGGGTAGTCCCTGCCGCAACCGAACGAAGGGAGACCGGCCGTGGCTCAGCCCAAGCGCATGAACGGGCGCAATCTCGTGACGATCCTGAGCATCATGATCCTCGTGGGGACGGAGGTGTTCGGCGTCGCGATCGCCGGAGGCTGGGCCATCGCGGGACTGTTCGAGCTGGGCCATGTGGTCGGCTACGCGCTCATGGGCCTCTTCAGCCTCTTCGCCCTCTACGTCCTCGTCGTGCTCTGGCGCCGCTGCACGGCCGTGGAGCCCATCGCGGAGTAAGGCTCAAGGCGGGGCGCAGGACTTCATCATGATCGGGTCGGCCTGAGGCGGCACCAGGTCGCCCATCGGCCGGCAGAGCCCGTCGATGCAGACCCGCCAGTCCGCCGTCGCGCCCGAGCGCCGCAGCACGACTTCCCCCACCGGCGGCACCCGGGGCCGCCACTTCCAGACTCCGTCCTCGAATCGCGCCTCCGGCGGCGGGTCCATGCCCGCCCCGGACCCGCGCACCCGCGCCTCGACGAGCTCGAGCCCGGCTGGACCGGATCGCCAGTCCTCCTCCCAGAGGATCTTCTCCACCGAATGGGTCCAGGCGAGGGTCAGGGCGCCGGCCAGGAGCGGCACGGTCTTCGAGCCTGCGAGAAGGCAGATCACGAGCGGGTGGCCGGCAGCGGCGCCGCGGTCTTGCGGATCTTCCAGATGTGGAAGCCGACGAAGAGGGCTGCCAGGACGAAGCCGGCCTCGTCGGTGAGCGGGATCGCGGCGACGAGGAGGGCTGCGGCGGCGGCAGCCCAGGCGCGCTCCCACCATGCCAGCGGCTTCAGGAAGTATCCGACCGCGGCCATGCCCCACAGGACCATCGCGACGGACGCCTTGAAGACGATGTAGAGCACCGCCAGCCAATAGCCCACGCCTTCGAGCCCGGGCACGGGCTGCAGCATAAGAGTCGGATCGTAGACGGCCATGTAAGGCACGATGAAGCCCGGCAGGGCGATCTTCACCGCCTGCACGCCGATCTTGAGGCCCGATTCCTTGGCCATGGGCGCTGCCGCAAACGCGGCCAGCGCCACCGGCGGAGTCAGATCCGCCATGATGCCGAAATAGAAGACGAACATGTGCGAGACGATGAGCGGCACATTCAGCTGCAGCAGAATGGGCGCGGCCAGCGACGAGGTGATGATGTAGTTCGGGATGGTCGGGATGCCCATGCCGAGGATCAGGCTGAAGATCATCGTGAGCACGAGAGCGGCGAAGATGTTGTCCTTGCCGATCGAGATCATCCAGGTGCCGACGATAGTGCCGAGACCCGTAAGCGTCATCGTGCCGATCACGATGCCGACCACCGCACAGGCAAGGCCCACGGGCAGCGCCTGGCGCGCGCCGTCGGCCATGGCATCGACGCAGGCCTGCAGCGTGGTGCGGCCCCGTCCTGAGAAGGCGTTCCAGAGCGACAGCAGAGCCACGATGACGACGACGAGCGTCACGCTCGATGCCAGCGAATAGGCCGAAACGAGGGCGAGCCCGATCCAGAACGCGACGCGCAGCGCCGGAACCGTGAGACCCGCGGCGATGGCCGTGCCGAGGATGAGCGCCACCGTGAGCGACAAGCCGACGGCACCGGCGAAGAGGGGCGTATAGCCCGCGAAGAGCAGGTAGACGAGCACCCCGAGCGGAGCGACGAGGAACCACTTGGCCTTCATTTCGGCCCACGCATTCGGCAGCTCCGCCTTGGGCAGCCCCCGCAGGTTGCGCTTGCCGGCCTCAAGGTGCACGGCGAGATAGCAGGCCGCGAAGTAGAGGATCGCCGGGATGATCGCGGCTTCCACGATCTTGGCATAAGGCACGTCGATGGTCTCGGCCATGATGAAGGCCACGGCGCCCATGACCGGAGGCATGATCTGCCCGCCCATGGAGGAAGTGGCTTCCACGCCGCCCGCGAAGGCGGAGGTGAAGCCGAAGCGCTTCATCAAGGGAATCGTGAACTGGCCCGAGGCCACCACGTTGGCGACGCCCGAACCGGAAACGGTGCCCATCAACGCTGACGATGCGACGCAGACCTTGCCCGGCCCGCCCTGCTTGTCGCCGAACACGGCCATCGAGATGTCGTTGAAGAAGTCGATGACGCCGGCCTTCTCCATGAAGGCACCGAACAGGATGAACAGGAAGATGTAGGTGGCCGAGACCAGCGTCGGCGTCGCATAGATTCCTTCGGTTCCGAAGGACATGTGCTCGATCACCTGCTCGAGCGAATAGCCGCGGTGGTCGAGAGGCGCGGGCAGGTAATTGCCGAGAAGGCAATAGGCGAGGAACAGGCCCGCGACGATGGGAAGAGCAGGCCCCATCACCCTCCAGACCAGATAGATCAGGATGACGAGCGCCGCGATGCCCACGACGAGATCGCCGCTCGTCAGCTCGCCCGCGCGGACCACAAGGTCGTTGTAGAGCGCCCATTGGTAGAGGCCGACGCCGAAGCCTGCGAGGCCCACGATCCAGCCCAGGGCCCGCAGCGCCGACGTGCCCGAACGATGATTGGCGATCATCGCTCCTGCCACGAGGCAGAGGAAGCCGACATGCAGCGCACGCACCACTTGGCTCGGAATGCTGCCGCCGAACTTCAGGATGAGGCCGAAGGCCAACGCTACGGAAAGCCATGCGAGAACGCCGTCGACGGTGCCGCGCCGGCGCACGGCCTGCACGACCAGCCATACGACCCAGGTCGCCATGACGCCGCCGAGAATATGAAAGAGGCTCGCGCCGGCCAGGAAGGGCTGATCGAGCGGAATTCCGAAGGACGTGACGATCTGGAAGGTTGAGAACGACACCGCGATCCAGAACAGGAGCCTGCCCCAGAACCCTTCCCCGAAGCTCTCCGGGAGGCCATGCTCCGGGTTCACGCTCTCGGAGGGAGCCTCCATCTGGGCGAGTTCGGACGTGTTTGCTCTCTGGCTCATCGCGCGGCGTCTCCGGTAAAATCGTTGTTTTTATAATATAAAAAGCCGGAGCAGTTCACCTGCCCCGGCTCGATTGTAAATCGGCCGAAGGGATTAAGAGCCCTTCTTCACGCCCTTCTCGTCGAAGTAGCGCTGCGCGCCCGGATGGACCGGGACCGGCATGCCGCTGAGGGCGCTCTCGAGCTTGATCTCCTTGGCGGCCGCGTGGGCGGCGGCAAGCTCGGGCAGGCTCTCGTAGATGGCCTTCGTCATCTTGTAGACCGTGTCGTCGCTCACGCCCTCGCGGGTGACGAGGTAGTTCACCACCGCCGCCGTCTGGACGGGCGCGGTCTGGCCCTCGTAGGTGTTGGCCGGGATCGTCGCCTTCACGTAAGGAGAGCCGACCTTCTCCACCACGGCGGCCGGGATCTCGACCACCACGATGTCGACGGAGGTCGCGAGGTCGCGGATCGACGAGACGCCGAGGCCCGCCGATTGGAGGGTGGCGTCGAGCTGGCGGTTCTTCATCAGCTCGACGGACTCGCCGAAGGGCAGATACTCGACCTTGCCGAGGTCCTTGTAGGTGAGGCCCGCCCCCGCCAGGATCGCCCGGGCGTTGAGCTCCGTGCCGGACTTCGGCGCGCCGACGGAGAGGCGCTTGCCCTTCAGGTCGGCCAGGGTCTTGATACCGGAATCCTTGGAGGCGACCACCTGGATGTAGTTGGGATAGATCGCCGTGACGCCGCGCAGCTTGTCGAGCTTGGCCTTGAACCCGGCCTCCTCGTCGCCGGCCCAGCCCATGGCGAGGCTGTCGCCGAGGGTGAAGGCCAGCTCGCCCTTGCCCTGCTGGAGCAGGTTCAGGTTCTCCACCGAGGCCTTCGTCGCCTGGACCGAGGGGCGGCTGCCCGGCATCTTCTCTGTGAGAACCTTGGAGATGGCGACGCCAAGCGGATAATAGACGCCCGAGGTCCCTCCCGTCAGGATGTTGATGAAATCCTGGGCCTGCGCGGGCAGGCCGGCGCCGGCGAGGGCGAGGGCGGCGGCCGCTCCGACGAGGCGGCGGGTGAAGGTTTTTCGCATGGCGCAGTGACTCCCTGGATCTGCGGCGCCCGTCCGACGGCGCCTGTGAGTGGCGCCAGTTTGGCGGCTGACGCGGATTTCTCAAGAGGATAAGACTGACTTAATCCTGCCACCTTGGTCGGTAGGGGTCTCGTCTCCACAGCCGAAACGTATCCCTTCATGTTCAACCGTCGTCAGTTTCTGGAATACGCCGCCGCCACGGCGGGCCTTGCCGCCGCGGGCTTTTCCGCCCCCGCCATGGCCCAGCAGGGATTGAAGTTCGGGTCTTCAGCGCCCTTCTCCTTCGAGGCCCTGAAGGCCCGGGCGCAGGAGATGGCCCGCAGGCCCTACGCGCCCCCGCCCCAGCCCTCGCCGGAGGTGCTCTATCAGATCGACTACGACGCTCACGGCAAGATCAAGTTCAAGACCGATCTCGCCCTGTGGGCCAACGGGCCGAGCGAGTTCCCGGTCACCTTCTTCCATCTCGGCCGCTACTTCCAGAAGCCGGTGCGCATGCACGTGGTCGAGAACGGACAGGCCCGCGAGATCGTCTACGACGACGCCTATTTCGACATGCCGGCGGACTCGCCGGCCCACAGGCTGCCGGACAATTCCGGCTTCGCGGGCTTCCGCTTCCAGGAAGCGCGGAACGGCTCCCTCGACTGGCGCAAGAACGACTGGGTCGCGTTCCTCGGCGCATCCTATTTCCGCGCCATCGGCGAACTCTACCAGTACGGCCTCTCGGCGCGGGGGCTCGCCGTGGACGTCGCCGTCTACGGCAGGAACGAGGAGTTCCCCGACTTCACCCATTTCTACTTCGACACGCCGCAGCCGGACTCCGACACGGTGACCGTCTACGCCCTCCTCGACGGCCCGAGCGTCTCGGGCGCCTACCGCTTCGTCATGCGCAGGACGAAGGCGGTGCTCATGGACCTGGAAAGCGCCGTGTACCTGCGCCAGGACGTGAGCCGCCTCGGCATCGCGCCGCTGACCTCCATGTACTGGTACTCGGAGAAGTCGAAGCCCACCGCCATCGACTGGCGGCCGGAGATCCACGACTCGGACGGCCTCGCCATGTGGACGGGCACGGGCGAGCGGATCTGGCGCCCGCTCAACAACCCGCCCCGGATCATCACCTCCGCCTTCACGGAGGAGAACCCGAAGGGCTTCGGCCTGCTGCAGCGCGACCGGAACTTCGACCACTACCTCGACGGCGTCTATTACGACCGCCGCCCCTCCCTGTGGATCGAGCCGCTGGGCGGATGGGGCAAGGGCTCGATCCAGCTCGTCGAGATCCCGACCGACGACGAGATCCATGACAACGTCGTCGTCATGTGGGTTCCGGCCGAGCCGGCCCGGGCGGGCCAGTCCTTCGACCTGCGCTACCGGATGTACTGGACCGCGGACGAGCCCTTCCCCACGCCCCTCGCCCGGGTCGTGGCGACCCGCTTCGGCAACGGCGGCCAGGCCGGCACGGCCAGGCCGAAGGGGGTGCGCAAGTTCATGGTCGAGTTCAAGGGCGAGCCCCTGGCGCGCCTGCCGAACGGCGTGATCCCGCGCCCGGTGCTGACCGCGTCCCGCGGCGAGTTCTCCAACATTCTCACCGAAGCCGTGCCCAACGACGTGCCGGGCCACTGGCGCACGCAGTTCGACCTGACGGTGACCGGAACCGAGCCGGTGGAGATGCGCTGCTACCTGCGCCAGGGGGACGAGGTCCTGAGCGAGACCTGGCTCTACCAGTACCACCCGCCGTTCTAGGATTGCAGGGCACCCGCCCTGCAACCAAAAAATGCGTATAAAATACTATACGCCCTCTGGAAAGGGAGGCTTTCTCCCTATACTAGAGGCTCATGGCCCATCACGATCACAGGCACGAGCCGCGCGTTTCCGCCCATGCTCCCCATGCGGTGGCAGCGGCTCCGACCTTCTCGCTCCTGCGGCTTTCCGCAGGGCAGCGGGCGGCCGGCGCCGGGCTTCTGCTGACGGGCCTCTGGCTCCTCGTTCTTCTCGTGATGGGGTGAGCCGCCATGCGCGCAGCGTCGATCCGCTTCGATGAGGTCACCCTCGGCTATGACCGCCGCCCGGCGGTGCACCACCTCCGGGGGGAAATCGCGGCCGGGAGCCTGACGGCGGTCGTGGGACCGAACGGGGCGGGCAAGTCGACCCTGCTCAAGGGGATCGTCGGCACGCTCAAGCCCCTCGAGGGCCGGATCAACATCGCCCCCGAAGGCCGGACGGCCGTCGCCTACCTTCCGCAGGCGGCGGAGATCGACCGCACGTTCCCGATCTCCGTCTACGACCTCGTGGCGATGGGCCTGTGGTCGCGTTCGGGACTTTTCGGCGCCGTCGGCCGCAGCGACAGGACCCGGATCGAGGAGGCTCTCGCGGCAGTGGGCCTCGTCGGCTTCGAGCGGCGTCCCATCTCCACCCTGTCCGGAGGCCAGATGCAGCGCGCCCTGTTCGCACGCCTCCTGCTCCAGGACGCCTCCCTGATCCTTCTGGACGAGCCCTTCACCGCCATCGACGCCAGGACCACGGTGGACCTCCTCGCCCTCGTCCGCCGGTGGCACGACGAGAAGCGGACCGTCGTCGCCGTGCTGCACGACCTGGACATGGTCCGGCGGACCTTTCCCGAGACTCTCCTGATCGCCCGCGAGCCCGTGGCCTGGGGAGCGACGGAGCGCGTGCTCAGCCCGGAGAACATGCTCGCGGCGCGGCGCATGGTCGAGGCCCACGACCCCCATGCCGCCCCGTGCCGGCGCAGCGCCTGAGCGCCGGAGACAAGCTGCCATGGCCGACCTGTTCCTCGCGCCCTTCTCCGATTTCGAGTTCATGAGGCGCGCCCTCGTGGGCGCGATCGCCATCGCCCTCGGCGGCGGCCCGGTCGGGGTCTTCCTCATGCTGCGCCGCATGAGCCTCACCGGCGACGCCATGGCTCACGCCATCCTTCCCGGCGCCGCCATCGGATACCTGATCGCCGGCCTCTCGCTGCCCGCCATGACCGTCGGCGGGATCGTCGCCGGCGTCGCCGTCGCGGTGGCCGCGGGGCTCGTGTCCCGGTTCACGGCGCTGAAGGAGGATGCCTCGCTCGCGGCCTTCTACCTCCTCTCCCTGGCGCTCGGCGTCACCATCGTCTCCTTGCGCGGATCGAACGTGGACCTGCTGCACGTGCTCTTCGGCACCGTGCTCGCCCTGGACGACCGCACCCTGCTCCTCCTCGCCTCGATCTCGACCGTGACGGTCCTCGCCCTCGCGCTCCTCTACAGGCCGCTCGTGCTCGAATGCGTGGATCCCACCTTCCTGCGCTCCGTGAGCCGCGCCGGAACGCCGACCCACCTCGTCTTCCTCGGCCTCGTGGTTCTCAACCTCGTCGGCGGCTTCCATGCGCTCGGCACGCTGCTTGCGGTCGGCATGATGATGCTCCCCGCCGCCGCGTCGCGCTTCTGGACCAACGACATCACCATGATGATGCTCGTCTCCGTCGCCATCGGCATCGTCTCCGGGGCCGGAGGCCTGCTCCTGTCCTTTCATGCCGAGCTCCCCGCCGGTCCCGCCATCATCCTCACGGCGGGCGGCATCTACGGGCTGTCCCTCGTCCTCGGCCGCGAGGGCGGCCTGCTCCGGCTCGCCTGGCCGGGCAGGCACCTGGAGGCCTGAACCGCGCCGGACCGAGCCCCTCCCCGGACGACCAGCCAGAGGAAACCCGATGCCGACGAGACGACACATCCTCCTTTCGCTCTTCGCGGGAGCGCTCGCCCTGGCCGCCCTGCCCTCCGCCGGGCGGGCCCAAGGCGGCGACAGGATCGAGGTGGTGGCCACCTTCTCCATTCTCGGGGATCTCGTGAAGCAGGTCGGCGGCGACCGGGTCTCCGTCACGACGCTCGTGGGCCCCAACGGCGACGCCCATGTCTACGCCCCGTCCCCGGCGGACGGGCGGCGCCTTGCGGATGCCAGGGTCGTGTTCGTCAACGGCCTCAGGTTCGAGGGCTGGATCGACCGGCTCATCGCCTCCTCGGGCACGAAGGCGGCGAAGGTCGAGGCGGCGCGGGGCGTTAAGCCGCTCGCAAACGGGGAGGAGCACGGCCATGGCTCCGGGCACGCCCACGACCATGGCGGGGCCGATCCCCATGCCTGGCAGAACGTCGCCAACGCCAAGATCTACGTCGCCAACATCCGGGACGGCCTGATCGCCGCCGATCCCGCCGGGAAGGAGGCCTACGAGGCCCGCGCCGCCGCCTATCTCGCCAGGCTCGACGCCCTGGACGCCGAGGTGAAGGACATGGTCGCGCGCATTCCGGAGGATCGCCGCCGGATCATCACGTCCCACGACGCCTTCCGCTATTTCCAGGAGGCCTACGGCATCGCCTTCGTGGCGCCCCAGGGCGTCTCGACGGACGCGGAGGCCTCCGCGAAGGACGTGGCCAAGATCATCCGCCAGATCCGGCGCGAGAAGATCAAGGCCGTCTTCGTGGAGAACGTCTCCGATGCGCGCCTCATGGATCGGATCGCCCAGGAGACCGGCGCGCGAATCGGCGACAGGGTGTTCTCCGACGCGCTCTCCGGGCCCGACGGGCCGGCGGGCACTTACATTGACATGATGAGGCACAATATAAGAGCCTTCAGCGCGGCCCTGTCGAGCTGACCTTTGTCCGCCCTCCCCTCGCCGGGGAGGGCCGCGAGCATCGCGGGCGGGGTGGACGGATCCCCCCTTTCCGGTGTTCGCAATGCCACTCCACCTCGGCCTTTCGGCCGATCCTCCCCCGCGAGGGGACGATGAAAGCTGCGGACCATCCGATGACCGACAAGATTCCCGTCACCGTTCTCACAGGCTACCTCGGCGCCGGAAAGACGACGCTCCTCAACCGCATCCTCACCGAGCCGCACGGCAAGAAATACGCCGTCATCGTCAACGAGTTCGGCGAGATCGGCATCGACAACGAGCTGGTCGTCGGCGCCGACGAGGAAGTGTTCGAGATGAACAACGGGTGCATCTGCTGCACGGTGCGCGGCGACCTGATCCGCATTCTCGACGGCCTGATGAAGCGCAAGGGCAAGTTCGACGCCATCATCGTCGAGACCACCGGCCTCGCCGATCCTGCCCCCGTGGCGCAGACCTTCTTCATGGACCAGGACGTGGCCGACGCCGCGCGTCTCGACGCGGTGGTGACGGTCGCCGACGCCAAGTGGCTTTCCGACCGCCTGAAGGACGCGCCCGAGGCCAAGAACCAGATCGCCTTCGCGGACGTGATCGTCCTCAACAAGATCGACCTCGTGACGCCGGAGGAGCTCGACGCGGTCGAGGCGCGCATCCGCGCCATCAACCCCTATGCGAGGCTCCACCGCACGCAGAACTGCGCCGTTCCGCTCGCGGAAGTGCTCGACCGCAAGGCGTTCGATCTCGACCGGATCATCGAGCTGGAGCCC
The DNA here is from genome assembly GCF_009363855.1 of Microvirga thermotolerans. GTDB lineage: Bacteria > Pseudomonadota > Alphaproteobacteria > Rhizobiales > Beijerinckiaceae > Microvirga > Microvirga thermotolerans. The sequence continues at coordinate 785,163 of NZ_CP045423.1, read as the reverse complement.
GATTTCCTGGAGGAGGGGCACCACCATCACCACGACGAGGAGATGCAGTCCGTCTCCGTGAAGGTGGACGGCGAGGTCGACCCGGAGAAGTTCATGCCGTGGATCTCCAACCTCACCCAGGTCCAGGGGCCCAACATCCTCCGGTGCAAGGGCATCGTCGCCTTCCCCAACGAGCCGAGGCGCTTCGTCTTCCAGGGCGTCCACATGATCCTCGACGGCGACGTGCAGGGCGAATGGAAGCCGGGCGAGAAGCGGGATTCCAAGGTGGTCTTCATCGGTCGCGACCTCGACGAGAAGGCGATCCGCGAAGGCTTCCTGGCCTGCGCGGCGTGAGGACCGGCGCCCGCCGTTCCGGGACGGCGCCCGCAAGGGGGCTTGCGGGAAGGGGGCTTGCGGGAAGGGGGCCGAGGCTCTTGCCCCGCATCCGCCGATCTGTGCTATCGCTCCGGCGAAAGGGATCGCTTCGATGACCGCAGGAACCGCTCCGTCTCTCACCCAGAGCATCGCCCCCGTGGACGCGGGGGCGCACGTCACCGCCGTCGGCTGGCTGAAGGACACCGCCGCCTTCGGACTCGGCGACGGCGGCGTGCTGCTGGCGAGGAACGGCGAGACCCACCGGGTCGAGGCGCATCCGGATGCCGGCGTGCTCGCGGCCGCCTGCGACGGCGAGCGGTTCCTCACCGGCGGCGACGACGGGCGGGTCGCGGTGACCGGCGCGGACGGGTCGACCCGCACCCTCGCCGAAACGAAGGGCGCCTGGATCGACGCGCTCGCCGTGAGCGGCGGAGGCGCTTTCGCCTACGGCGCGGGCCGGCGCGTGACCGCCCGGGACGACAAGGGCCGGGAGAAGGTGCTGGAGGTGCCCTCCACCGCGCGCGGGCTCGCCTTCGCGCCGAAGGGCTACCGTCTGGCGGTCTCCCACTACAATGGCGCCACCCTGTGGTTCCCGAACGTGGAGGCCAGGCCCGAGGTGCTGGAATGGAAGGGCTCGCACCTGGACGTGACCTGGTCCCCCGACGGGCGGTTCGTCGTCACGTCCATGCAGGAGAACGCCCTTCACGGCTGGCGGCTCGTCCCCGACAAGGGCCACATGCGCATGTCCGGCTATCCCTCGAAGACCCGGTCCTTCTCCTGGTCCCACGACGGCAAGTGGCTGGCGACCTCGGGAGCCGAGGCGGCCATCGTCTGGCCGTTCGAGTCCAAGGACGGGCCCATGGGCAAGGCGCCGCGGGAATGCGGTGTGCGGCCCGCGAAGGTGAGCCGGGTGGCGTTCCACCCGAATGCCTACGTGCTGGCGGTCGGCTACGAGGACGGCTGCATCCTCCTGATCCGCCTCGGCGATGCCTCGGAGCTCCTCGTGCGCCACGCCGTCAAGGACAGCGGCATCTCCGCCATGGCCTGGGACAGGGCCGGCCGCCGCCTCGCCTTCGGGTGCGAGGACGGCCAGGCCGGGATCCTGACCCTGCCCTGATCCCATGAGATCCTGACCCCATGAGCCGGCTCGGCGCCTTCATAAGGGGAGCCTTCGGCCTGCCGAGGCGGGACCGGGAGGCCGTCGGGCGCGTGAAGGCTCTCGCCCGGGCCGCCGGCTCCTTCCCGCCCGAGACCGCCTTCGCCGTCAACGAGATCGCCTGCGCCGATCCGTCCTGCCCCGGGATCGAGACGGTGATCCTGGTCATGGAGCCGGGCGTGAAGACGCGGGCCTTCAAGATCCCCAAGCCCCTGGACGACGTGACGGAACAAGACGTCCGCGCGGCGCTTGGATCCTGAGGAGGGATGCCTTGTCCAGGATCGCGCGCATCGTCGCTTTCGGCTTCGGCCTCGCGGGCGCGGTCGTCGCCTCGCAGCTCCCCGAATATTCCCAGCAGTACCGGCAGCGCCTCGGCGGCGCCATCGACGTGCTCACCCGCGTCCTCCAGCGGTTCGACGCGGACGCTGAGAGCCATGGGGAAACCCGCGAGGGCGCCATCCTCCGCCTGCGCGGCAATCCGGACGATCTCGTGAGCCGCCAGGGCGTCGCCATGCAGGCCAACGCGGAACGGCTCGCCCGTCTCCGGGCCCATCGCGATTCGCTGGCCCAGGCCGGGCCGTTCCTGCGGATCGCCCTGATGGCGAGGGACGGAGACACGGACGTGATGGAGGCGGCCTACCGGGATTTCGAGCCCGCCGTGCCGGTGACGGAGGAAGGCATCGTTGCGGCGGCGGGCGGCTTCGTCGCCGGCTGGGGCGGCCTTCTGGTCCTGACGGGTTTCGTGCGCAGCCTGCGGCGGCCTCGCCCCCGCCCCGTGCGCGCCTGATCAGGCGTCCGGCTTCCCGGCAAGGACCACGTAGAAGCCCAGCCCGTCCTGGGCCGGCAGGGTCTGGAGACGCTCGATCCAGCCGCGCTTCTTCGCCTCGAGCAGCGCCTTTCCCACCGGCTGGAAAAGGGTCTCGCCGCCTCCCTCCGGCGGAGGCGACAGGCGGATGGCGACGGCCTTGCTCTGGGCGAAGCGGCTGCGCTCCAGCATGTCCTGGATGGAGCGCAGCGCCTGTTCGCGGGAGGCGCTCCTCAGATCCAGGACGGCTTCGGCATCGACGACCCCGAGCGAGCCGCGGAGCTTGTCGGCATAGAAAGGCTCGAAATGGGGCATTCAGGGGGTCTCCGCCATCATCCCCGGCCGGTCGCGGACGGCCGGGGATGAGAGATTCAGGTCCTAACGTACCAGAATGTTCCGGAACTGCCACGGATCCGAGGTGTCGATGTCCTCGGGGAAGAAGCCCGGGCGGTCGGCGAGGGGCGTCCAGTCGGTATAGACCCCGACGACCGGGCCGAGATAGGGCATCTGCACCTCGAGGCAGCGGCGGAAGTCGAGATCGTCCGCCTCCACGATGCCGGCCTCCGGGTTCTCCAGCGCCCAGACCATGCCGGCGAGCACGGCGGAGGTCACCTGAAGTCCGGTGGCGTTCTGGTAGGGCGCCAGCAGGCGCGTCTCGTCGATGGAGAGCTGCGAGCCGTACCAGTAGGCGTTCCTGCCGTGGCCGTAGAGCAGGACGCCGAGCTCGTCGATGCCGTCGACGATCTCGTCCTCCGTGAGGATGTGGTGCCTGTCCTGGACCTTTCCGGCCTGCCCGAACATCTCGTGCAGCGAGAGCACCGCCTCGTTGCAGGGATGATAGGCGTAGTGGCAGGTCGGCCGGTACACGACCTTGTCGCCCTCCCGCACCGTGAAGAAGTCGGCGATCGAGATCGACTCGTTGTGCGTGACGAGGAAGCCGTATTGCGGACCGGGCGTCGGGCACCACGACCGGACGCGCGTGTTGGCGCCGGGCTGGAGCAGGTAGATCGCCGCCTGGCACCCCGTGTCGTGGGTGCGGGCGTTCTCCGGCATCCAGGTCTCGTGGGTGCCCCAGCCGAGCTCCGCCGGCTGCATGCCCTCGGACACGAAGCCCTCCACCGACCAGGTGTTGACGAAGACGCCCATCGGCTTCTCGGAGGTGGCGCGCTGCGTGTCGCGCTCGGCGATGTGGATGCCCTTCACGCCGACGCGCTGCATGAGGCGCGCCCATTCCTCGCGCGACTTCGGCTCCTCGTGCTCGATGTTCATGTCCTTGGCGAGGTTGAGGAGCGCCTGCTTCACGAACCAGGACACCATGCCCGGATTCGCGCCGCAGCAGGACACGGCCGTGGTGCCGCCCGGGCTCCTGCGCCGCGCCTCGAGGATGTTCTCGCGCAGGGCGTAATTGGTGCGGGCGGCCGGGCCGGCGCTCTTGTCGAAGTAGAAGCCCGCCCACGGCTCGGCGACCGTGTCGATGTACAGGGCGCCGATCTCGCGGCAGAGCTCCATGATGTCCCGGGAGGACGTGTCCACCGAAAGGTTCACGCAGAAGCCCTGCCCGCCGCCTTCCGTCAGCAGCGGCTGGAGGAGGTGACGGTAGTTGTCGCGGGTCAGCCCCTGATGGATGAAGCGGATTCCGCGCTCGTCGAGGAGCTTGCGGTCGGCGTCGTTCGGATCGATGACCACGAAGCGGCTCCGGTCGAACTCGAAGTGACGTTCGATCAGGGGCAGCATGCCTTTGCCGATCGAGCCGAAGCCGATCATCACGATCGGGCCGGTGATGCGGCCATGGACGGGCCAGTTGGTCATCGATTCTACTCCTTCGTCGGCGGGCGACGGGCTGGGGGGTTGATCGGTGGCGAACGGAAGCGCGCCGCACCATTCCTTCAGGTGCGACGCGCGTCAACTCCTCGGAAACCTATGCTGCGCGGGAAAGGCCGGGGACGAAGCCTCGGGCTGCGGCCGCAACGAGAGCGAACAGGTCGGGCTTTTCCTCGAGCCGGCCGGTGGCCGATACGAGGCCCCGCGCACCGTCGAGGGCGCCCTTTTCCAGCTCCAGGGCCAGGAAGCGGCTGCGCTCGTAGGGACCGGGCATCCAGAGGGCGCCGGTCTTCTCCGTGGAGAAGCCGAAGCGCTCGTAGTAGGGCGCATCGCCCACCAGCAGCACGGCCCCGTGGCCGCGCTCGGCCGCCCGGCCCAGCGCCTCACGCATGAGCCGGCCGCCCAGGCCCTGCCCCTGCATGCCGGGATCCACCGCGATCGGCCCGAGCATCAGGGCCGGGCGGTTCGGGCCCGCGCAGACGTGCCAAAGGCGGACGGTGCCGACGAGCCGTCCCCCGTCCTCGGCGACGAGGGCGTCGGCCGGCAGGCGGCCTTCGCGCAGGCGCTCGCAGGTCTTCTGGAAGCGGTCGGGTCCGAAGCAGGCGTCGAGCAGCGCCTCGCGCGCCTCGACGTCGCGGCCGGTTTCCTCGCGGATCGTGATCATGGCCGTGGCCTCCCAGGAGTTGGGGTGAGCGACAGCCCTCGCACCTGTTCGCGGCCTCGGGACGCAAGGCGGATCCCGATCCCTCGGGGATCCGCCCGGCGCCCGCGGCGCCTGAACAGGCCGTCCGGGACGACTTTGGGGGGGTGGTGCCTGCCTCGCGGACCGAGGCAGGCGGGACGTGACTCAGATCACGTAGGACTTCAGGGGCGGGAAGCCGTTGAACGCGACCGCCGAGTAGGTGGTCGTGTAGGCGCCCGTGCCCTCGATCAGCACCTTGTCGCCGATCTCCAGCGAGATGGGGAGCGGATAAGGCTCCTTCTCGTAGAGAACGTCCGCCGAGTCGCAGGTCGGCCCGGCGAGGATGCACGGCACCTTGCGGTCGTGATCCCGCTCGCTGCGGATCGGGTAGCGGATCGACTCGTCCATCGTCTCGGCCAGGCCGCCGAACTTGCCGATGTCGAGATAGACCCAGCGCACCTCGTTCTCGTCCTGGCTCTTCTTCGAGATGAGGACGACCTCGGCCTCGATGATGCCCGCATTGCCGACCATGCCGCGGCCCGGCTCGATGATCGTCTCGGGCAGGCGGTTGCCGAAGTGCTTGGAGAGCGCCCGGAAGATGGACTCGCCATAGGCCTCCACCTCCGGAATCGACTTCAGGTACTTCGTCGGGAACCCGCCGCCGAGGTTGACCATCGACAGGTGGATGCCGCGGCCGGCGCACTCGCGGAACACGGCGGACGCCGAGGCGAGCGCCTGGTCCCAGGCCTCCGTGTTGCGCTGCTGCGAACCCACGTGGAACGAGACCCCGTAGGCTTCGAGCCCGTGACGGTAGGCATGCTCCAGCACGTCCACGGCCATCTCCGGAACGCAGCCGAACTTGCGCGACAGGGGCCATTCGGCGCCCTCGCCGTCGCAGAGGATGCGGCAGAACACCTTCACCTCGGAAGCCGCCACGCCGGCCTGAGCGGCGGCGCGCACGATCTTCTCCACCTCGGCATCGCAGTCGACCGCGTAGAGGCGCACGCCGAGCTCGAGGGCCCGCGCGATGTCGCGCTCCTTCTTGATCGTGTTGCCGAAGGAGATCCGGTCGGGCGTGGCGCCGGCGTCGAGGGCGAGCTGGATCTCCACGACCGAAGCCGTGTCGAAGCACGAGCCGAGTTCGGCCAGGGCCTTCAGCACCTCGGGCGCGGGATTGGCCTTCACGGCGTAGAACACGCGCGTGTCGGGGAGCGCTCGGGCGAATTTCGAGTAGTTGTCGCGCACCACGTCGAGATCGACGACCACGCAGGGGCCGTCCTCACGTCGGTTGCGCAGGAATTCACGAATGCGCTCGGTCATGGCGCTCTCCCCACCAAAGGTTCAATGGAGGTCTTCAAGCCTCCGGATTGAAGTCTGGACGTCGTCGGCTCCTCCGGAGAGAAGGGCGTTCGCGTCCGGCGTCAGCGAGGGAAGGACACATCCCGCATTCGTGCGATGGAGACACGAGGAAGCGGCGATGGGCTCTTCACCCGACGATGCTGCCTTGGATTGGATCGGGGATTCCCGTCCGCACGCCTGGCAATGATAAACAAGCCTCTTCGGTGCCGACCTTTGGAGGGCCGGCGAGACCAAAAAAGCCCGTTCGTCGTTGCTTTAAGCCACGTCCCCCGTTGAGAGCGGGGTACGCCGGTTTCGCCTCCGGCTGCCGGTTAGGGGTTTCGAGAGCTAGGACGCTCTCGGGCGGCTGTCCGGCCTCTTGTCCGGATGCCCACCAACCGGCACGCGACCACAGGCACGTGCGAAATTGGGCAGGGACTCAAATAGGCCCACAGGCCCGGGATCACAAGACCCTTTTTCGCCCTCTCAAAGGATTTTTTCACCTTGCGGGGCTCCCCTGCCGCCCGTGACGCGCCGTTCAGCTTTTATTAAGCGGTGCAGGTGGACGGAGATGGGCCCGGCCCCATTTTCAGGCCCGCATTTCAGCCCGAGAGCCCGCATCCGCCCATGACGAATCTCACGCGCCGAATCGTCCTCCAGAGCCTTCTCGCCAGCGTCGCCCTGCCGGCCCTGGCGCAGCAGAGCGGGGCTCCGGCGCCCAACCCGTTCCGTTTCGAGGACGTCGTCCGCCGGGCCCGGGAACTGGCCGCCCAGCCCTACGAGCCCATGACGGCGCAGTTGCCGGAGCCTCTCAACCGGCTGAGCTTCGACGACTACCGGGACATCCGCTTCCGCCCGGAGAAGGCGCTCCTCGCCTCGAGCGGCGGCCCCTTCCGGATGCAGCTCTTCCACCTGGGCTTCCTCTACCAGCGCCCGGTGACGGTGAACGTGCTGCGCGACGGGGTGCCGACGCCGGTCCCCTACCAGAAGGAGCTGTTCGACTACGGCCACAACAGGATCGAGAAGCCGCTGCCCGTGAACCTCGGCTTCGCCGGCTTCCGCCTGCACTACCCGCTCAACAGCCCGAAGATCTTCGACGAGGTCATCGCCTTCCTCGGCGCCAGCTACTTCCGCTTCCTGGGAACCGACCAGAAATACGGCGCCTCGGCGCGGGGCCTGGCGATCAACGTGGAGGGCGGCGAGGCGGAGGAATTCCCGCATTTCCGGGAGTTCTGGATCGACATGCCGAAGCCCGACAGCGACCAGGCAACGATCTACGCCCTGCTCGACAGCCCCTCCGTGGCGGGCGCCTACCGCTTCGTCCTCTATCCGTCGAAGGAGACCACCCTCGACGTGACGGCGACCCTGTTCCCGCGCAAGACCATCCCGAACGTCGGCCTCGCCCCCCTCACCTCCATGTTCTTCGAGGGCGAGAACGAGCGCCGCCGCACGGACGACTTCCGTCCCGAGCTCCACGATTCGGACGGGCTGCTCATGCAGTCCGGCGCGGGCGAGTGGATCTGGCGGCCGCTGCGCAATCCGTCCCGCAAGGCGATCTCCTCCTTCAGCGACAGGAACCCGCGCGGCTTCGGCCTGATGCAGCGGGACCGGGTGTTCGAGAACTACCAGGATCTCGAGGCCTTCTACCACAGGCGGCCGAGCTACTGGGTGGAGCCGGTGGGCGACTGGGGAGAGGGCCGCGTGGAGCTGGTCGAGATCCCGACCCCGGACGAGACGCACGACAACATCGTCGCCTACTGGGAGCCGAGCCGTCCCCTCGAGGCCGGGCAGGAGGTGACGGTGACCTACCGGCTGCGGGCCCTCACCACCTCCAACGGCATGCACCCGGGCGGCAAGGCCATCAACACCTTCCAGTCCCCCGCCCGCAACAGCGGCTCCAACAGCCCCAGCGACCCGACCCACCGCCGCTTCATCATCGACTTCGCCGGCGGCGACCTCGCCTATTACCTGTCGGATCCCGGGCTGGTGCAGCTCATCCCCACCACCACGGCCGGCACGATCACCCACACCTTCGTGGTGCCGAACGAGCACACGAAGGGCTTCCGCGTCGCCATCGACGTCAAGCTCGAGCCGGGCCGGTCCACGGACCTGCGCGCCTTCCTGAAGGCGGGCAACAAGACCCTGACGGAGACCTGGACCTATCCCTGGGCCGTGGAATGAGGCCCGGCCTCCCGGCGGTCTTGCCAAGCCTTGCATGAGCCTGCACAGAAGCGCCGGCGGGCGCTTTCGTCGCCTGTCGCGCATGCGGCGCAGCGGATAGGCTGGCGAGGTGGGTTGATGACGATGAAGACATGGATGGCCCTGCTTCTGGGCGCGGGCCTGGGCCTCGTCCCGACGGCCGGGCGGGCGCAGACTCCGCCGACCGAGGTGACCTTCGGCACCAACTGGCTCGCCCAGGCCGAGCACGGGGGCTACTATCAGGCCCTCGCCGACGGCACCTACGAGAAATACGGCCTGAAGGTCACCATCGTGCCCGGCGGGCCGCGCGCCAGCAACCGGATGCTGATGACCGTCGGCAAGCTGGACTTCTACATGGGCGGCAGCCTGATCCAGGCGTTCTCCGCGGTGGAGAAGGACATCCCGACGATCGTCGTCGCGGCCCATTTCCAGAAGGAGCCGCAGGCCCTCCTGAGCCATCCCGGCCAGGGACTCGACACCTTCGAGTCGCTCAAGACCTCGAACGACATCCTGCTCTCGAAGGACGGCTTCGCGACCTTCTATCAATGGATGAAGGCCGAATACGGCTTCAGGGACGAGCAGGTGAAGCCCTTCGGCTTCACGCCGGCGCCCTTCATCGCCAACCCGCGCGCCGTGCAGCAGGGCTACGTCACCGCGGAGCCCCTCGTCATCGAGAGGGCCGCCGGCTTCAAGCCCAACGTCTTCCTGCTGGCCGACTACGGTTTCAGCACCTACTCGACCACCGTCGAGACCCGGCGCGAGCTCGTCGAGAAGAACCCGGACCTCGTGCAGCGCTTCGTCGACGCCTCGACCATCGGCTGGTACAATTATCTTTACGGCGACAACGCGAAGGCGAACGAGCTCATCAAGCGCGACAACCCGGAGATGACGGACGAGCTGATCGCCTATTCCATCGCCCGGATGAAGGAATACGGCATCGTCGATTCCGGTGACGCCACGACCCTCGGCATCGGCGCCATGACAGATGCGCGGATGAAGGACTTCTTCGACAAGATGGTGAAGGCCGGTCTCTTCAGGGCGGATCTCGACTACAGGAAGGCCTATACGCTCCGGTTCGTGAACAAGGGCGTGGGCCTGAACCTCAGGAAATAGGAGAGCCGGCCTGCCCGGCCCGGCCGCCCCATGGCAGCTCCCATCCCTCTCCTTGCCGTGAACGGCGTGACCAAGGTCTTCGCCAACGGCGTGACGGCCCTGTCCCGGGTCTCGATGTCCCTTGCCGCCGGCGAATGCGTGACGCTGCTCGGTCCCTCCGGCTGCGGGAAGTCCACGCTGCTGCGCATCCTCGCGGGCCTGACGGCGCCGACGGAGGGCGACGTCTCCTGGCCGGACAGAGCGGACCGCGACCATCGCCACGAGATCGGCTTCGTGTTCCAGGAGCCGACCCTCATGCCCTGGGCCGATGTCGCCGACAACGTGTGGCTGCCCCTGCGCCTGCGCGGCATCCCGCGGAGCAAGGCGAAGGAGCGCATCGAGGAATGCCTCGCCCGCGTCGGCCTGGAGGACTTCGCGGGCGCCTATCCCCGCGAGCTGTCGGGAGGGATGAAGATGCGGGCGTCCATCGCCCGCGCCCTCGTCCTGAGGCCGCGCCTCCTCCTGATGGACGAGCCCTTCGGGGCCCTGGACGAGATCGCCCGCTTCCGCCTCAACGACGATCTCCTGCGCCTGAAGCGCGAGCTCGGATGCGCCGTCGTGTTCGTGACCCATTCGGTGTTCGAGAGCGTCTACCTCGCCGACCGGGTTCTGGTCATGTCGCCGCGCCCGGGCGCCATCGTCGCCGAGGTCGCCGTCGACGCCCCCCGCGAACGGGGCCTGGGCTTCCGCACCAGCGAGACCTATGCGGCCCAGTGCGGGCGGGTCTCGCGCATCCTGGCGGAAGCCATGCCCGGCGAGGAGGCCTGAGCCATGGCGGGAAAAGCGCGCTCGCGAGCCGTCACGTCGCAGGACATCCTGAGGATCGTGCTGCCGATGGCCGTCGTGGCGGCCGCCCTCGCATGCTGGGAGCTTTACGTGCGGCTCGGCTCCGTCCCCCCATACGTGCTCCCGGCGCCCAGCCTCGTCGCCCGCACGGTCGTCGCGGACTGGCCCCTCCTTTCGGCCTCGCTGCTGGTGACGCTCAGGACCACCGCCCTCGGCCTGCTCCTCGCCGTCGCGGGCGGCGTCGCACTGGCGGTGCTGTTCAGCCTGTCCCGGCTCGTCGAATACTCGCTCTATCCCTTCGCGGTGGCGATGCAGGTGACGCCGGTGATCGCCATCGCTCCCCTGCTCCTCATCTACCTGCCGCAGGAGACGGCGGTCCTCGCCTGCGCCTGGATCGTCGCCTTCTTCCCCGTTCTCTCCAACACCATGCTGGGCCTCCAGTCGGTGGATCGCGGCCTGATCGAGCTTTTCGCCCTCTACGGCGCGCCGGCGGCGACGGACCCGGCCGCGCGGTTGAAGTCCAGGCTCAGGATACTCTGGTATCTGCGCCGGCCGGCGGCCCTGCCGGCGTTTCTCGCGGGCCTGCGCATCGCCGTGGGGCTCTCGCTCATCGGGGCCGTGGTGGCCGAGATGGCCGCCGGCTCCGCGGGGGCGGGCTCCGGCCTGGCCTACCGGATCGTCGAGAGCCAGTACCGGCTCAACATCCCGCGCCTCTTTGCGGCGCTCGCCCTGCTCGCGGGCGCCGGCATCGGCCTCTTTCTCCTCACCGCGGCCCTGTCGCGAAGGCTCCTGCGGCGCTGGCACGAGAGCGCCCTTGTCCAGGAGCCCTGAAAGCCCGACCTATAGGCGAGGAGGGTGCCCCGCGACACGCGGACGGAATGCGCCGGGATCGGCCGTCGCGCCCTCACCGATACGGAATTGTCATCGAACCGTCATGAGTTCCGCTCATGGTGGCGGCGCCAAGGCTTCGAACGGCGGGGAATGGGATGGACACCGATATCAAGCATCCTGGCGTGAAGAGCGTCGGGTGGGCTCTGGTCCAGGCGGCGCGGCTCCATCGCAGCCGGACCGGAGACAAGCTTTCGGAACTCGGGCTGTTCGCGGGGCAGGAGCAGGTCCTCCAGGCCCTCGCCCATTCGGGTCCCATGACCATGGGGGATCTCGCGCTGATCCTGCGCGTGCGCCCACCGACGGCTTCGAAGACCATCTCCCGCCTTTCGTCCCTGAAGCTCGTGGAGCGCCACACCGAGCCGGGCGACGCCCGCGTGGTGCGGGTGAAGCTGACCCGGGAAGGCAAGAAGAAGGCGGCCGCCATCAACGCCCTCTGGGATGAGGTCGAGAGCGAACTCCTCGCCGGGTTCGACAACAAGGACCGCAAGCGCCTGCGCAAGCTCCTGCGCCGGGCCGCCAAGAATCTCGCCGACATCACCGGGGCCGACCCGAGCACCTTCGAGGGCGACGACGAGGGCGACGAGTTCGCCGCGGCCGAGGAGCCGCTGGCAGCCTCGGCCTGACGGAACGCCGGAGAACGGCACTCGCCTCACCGTCGCTCCTGCTCTAACGTGGATACCGCATGTTCCCGCTGGAGCCTTCCACATGGACGCAGCCCCCGTCGGCACCCTTCCCGGAATCGGTCCCGCCACGCAGCAGGCGCTGAAGGAGGTCGGAATCGAGACGGTGGCGGATCTGCGCTCCCTCGGCGCCGTCGAGGCCTACCGGCGCCTGAAGTTCATGGCCCCTCGCCGCGTTTCGCTGAATGCCCTTTACGCCCTGGAGGCCGCCCTGCGAGGCTGCCACTGGCTCGATCTGCCCTCCTCGGTTAAGACCGTTCTTCAGGACGAAGCCAGGACGATCGACGCGGCTCTGCGGCGGGGAATGTCTCCGCGCTGCCGGATCGGCTGAGCGTCTCGAACGGGGCGAGCCATGAACAGGACCGAGATTCTGATGACGGGGCGCATGCTGCCGAGCGTCGTCGAGGCACTCGAGGAGCGCTTCGCGCTGCATCGGCTCTGGGAGGCGCCGGATCGCGACGCCATGCTCCGCGAGGTCGCTCCCCGGGTCCGCGGACTTGCGACGAGCACCATGGGCGGGCGGATCGACGGGGCGTTCCTTGAGCTTTTCCCCAACCTCGAGATCATCGCCAGCTTCGGCGTCGGGTACGACAATGTCGACGTGAAGGCTGCGGCGGAGCGCGGCATCGTGGTCACCAACACGCCGGACGTGCTCAACGACGAAGTGGCCGATCTCACCATCGGGCTGCTGATCGCCACCCTGCGCCGCATTCCGCAGGCCGACCGCTACTTACGAGCCGGCGAGTGGCTGAAAGCCCCCTTTCCCCTCTCGCCGAGCCTCCGGACCCGCAAGGTCGGCATCGTCGGCCTGGGGCGGATCGGCAAGGCCATCGCGCGGCGGCTCGAAGGTTTCGGCGTCGCGATCGCCTATCACGGCCGCACGCGCCAGGAGAACGTCGCCTACCCCTACTACCCGACCCTCCTGGAGCTCGCCGAGGCCATGGACGTGCTGATCGCGATCACGCCCGGCGGGGCGGAGACGCGGCACATGATCGGCGCCGCTGTCCTGAAGGCGCTCGGCCCGAACGGCGTTCTCATCAATGTCGCCCGCGGCAGCGTCGTGGACGAGGCGGCGCTGATCGAGGCCCTGCGTCGGGGCACGATCCTCGCCGCGGGCCTCGACGTGTTCGAGAACGAGCCCCACGTGCCGCAGGCCCTGATCGACCTGGACAATGTCGTCCTCCTGCCGCACATCGCCTCGGGTTCGGTCCATACGCGCAGGGCCATGGGGCAGCTCGTCGTCGACAACCTGACCTCGTGGTTCGCCGGCAAGGGACCGCTGACGCCGGTCCCCGAGACGCCCTGCGCCCGGTGAGCACCGGTCAGGCTTTCTTCAGCAGGGTCTCGCGGGGCGTGACGCCGAAGGTGCGCTTGTAGAGCGTGCCGAACTCGCCCATGTGGCCGAAGCCGCAGGCGAGCGCGATCTCCGTTACCGTCTCATGGGCCGGATCGGCCAGCCGGAGCCGCCGGTGCGCCTGCTGCAGGCGGATCGAGCGCAGGAAGGCCATCGGCGTCATGCCGCGGAAGCTCTGGAAGCCGTTCTGCAGGCTGCGCGCGCTCACGCCCGCATGGGCGGCGATGTCGGCGAGCGACAGGGGCTCGGCGAAATGCGCCTCGATGAACGCCTCCGCCCGCCGCACATAGAAGGGAATCGCCGCGGACCGCGGCGCGAGCAGCGCCTCGGAATAGGCATGGCGCTGCGAGAGAAGCAGGCCGGTCAGCAGCGACTGCTCGAACTGCCTCCATGCCAATGGGAATCGCCTGATGAGACTGTTCGGATCCGAAAGATCGGTTTCGGCGAAGTTCATCAGCCTCCGCCAGGTGCTTCCGGATGCCGTGTCGAGATCGACGCCCACGTCGAAATCGACGAAGCCGGGGATTTCCTCACCGAGCAGCCTCGCGCAGCACTCCGCAATCTTGCGCCGGTTCACGATGAGAACATGATGCTCCGCGTGTCGCGGGATCGTCAGGATCCTTCGCGGGCCGGACGGGAATATGACTGCCCGCTCCTGCGAGATCGGGAAGCTCTCGCCCTCGATCCGAAGTTGGCTGGCCTCGCCGCGCCCCAGGACGAAGGCCATACGGTCGTCGGCGTCTTCGGGGATCTGGTCGATCTCCACGTCGCTCTCGACGCGAACCCGGAAGATGCCGAGGTCGACCTGCCCCCGGTACCCGAACATGCCGCCCCCCGATGTGTCCCGCGAGGTCGGGACGAGCCGCTGCGGCGAGACGAGAGTATTGAGGGCGTTCTCCAGCTCCTCGAGCTTGGGCGAGCGCCATGTCCGATCGATGATGAGGCCGTCCTGCGGCCCCGGCTCGGTCTCGTCCTCAGGAGGAGAACTCATGGCGGAACGTCGTTCTAGAGAGATCCCCGCCCGGCAGACCGCTTCAGGGTCTGGCCCGGCGTTTCTCCGAAGCTGCGCCGGTAAAGGGCGCCGAACTCGCCCATGTGGCCGAAGCCGCAGGCGAGCGCGATCTCCGTTACCGTCTCGCGGGACGGATCGGCCAGCCGGAGCCGCCGGTGCGCCTGCTGCAGGCGGATCGAGCGCAGGAAGGCCATCGGCGTCATGCCACGGAAGCTCTGGAAGCCGTTCTGCAGGCTGCGCGCGCTCACGCCCGCATGGGCGGCGATGTCGGCGAGCGACAGGGGCTCGGCGTAATGGGCCTCGATGAACGCCTCCGCCCGCCGCACATAGAAGGGAGCGGCCGCCGATTGGGGGCGCAGCAGCGCCTCGGAGTAGTTATTCGCATGCGCCAGCAGCAGCCCTGTGAGGAGCATGTCCTCCATCTGCTTCCGCGCAGCCGCCGAGTGCCTCAGGAACGAATGCTGGTCCTCGAACTCGGCACTCGCAAAGCGGAACAGGCTCATCCAGCCTTGCCCGGATCCGCTTTCGAGATCGAAGCCCGTCTCGAAGATGACGGGCCTTGCGATCTGACGGTCGAGCAGCTTGCTGCAGACTGCGACGATTCTGCTCTGCTCCGTCAGCAGAACATGGTTTGTCGTCTGCGCGTCGGTGAGCATAGACCGCCTTTCGCCCGAGGTGATCAACACCCCGCGCCGCTGCGAGAGATCGTACGCCTTTCCTCTGAGGAGCACCCGACCGGATCCGCTCGCCGCCACGACGAAAGCCATGCGATCATCCGTGTCCTCCGGCGGCAACTCGCACTCGATCTCCTGGCCGAAAGAGACACTGAACAGACCGACGTCCTTCCCCCCGATGAACCGAAAGCGGCTGTCCCCGACTCTCTCCTGGGATCTCGGCGTCAGCTTTTCCGGGGCGACGAACGTATTGAGCGCCTCTTCGAGATCGATCAGCTTTGGCGTCCTGTAGTTGAGATCGACGGGGCCGCTCCCTTCTGCCGCGGGAGGTCTGTCGTCCAGGCCGGAGGAGCCGACCGCCTCCTTATGGGCGCAGGAGCTACTCATCGCCCTCCTCCCACTCAGGAGAGGCCGCAGGAGGAAGCTCTGCGGGTCCAACCGTCGCGCCCGGGCACGATGCAGGCCCCGCTTCATGGGTACGGCAGATTGAAGCCGCGAAGGCCCTCTGGCCCGGACCACGACGCGACGTGGGGCGGGTATTCGACCCGCAGAACCTTCGCCGACTGGCACCCTTCAAAAGTCACACCCCATAAAGTCCTGAAAAGCTACGATTTTTGCGCAAATCCGACAAGCCATGCGGTTTTCCGATTTTCGTAGGGGGACCGGAAATGGCAGATTCAAGCTCATGATGAAGACAGGTATCCGGTCTCCATCGCAGATGTAACCAAGAGAAACCTTAGCTTCATTCGCCAGGTCACCAAAATGTCTGCAGGGATCGACAGGGATGTTCTTCTCCATGTTCAAGGATATTCGAACACCTTCGTCTGTCTCGGCGAGCGTCTTTCCGGCCTCAAAGCCCTGATGTACATTATGTTGCGCCAGTACCGCATCCATTTACACCTGAGCCGAGGCCGGATATTGTATCGCTCCGGCCGGTATAACGATGCAGCCAAGGCATTTCGTGCCGCCCTGCGGCTGAACTGGCGCCATGAGAGCGCCGCCCTCTGGATCCGTCGCGCCAATGAAGCGCTCGAGGACTATTCTCTTCGTGAGGGGCAGTTCGCCCCTGTGAACAAATCCTTGCCCGGCAAGGATCTGCCCGCCGACGACTTCGTCGCCGCCCTTCCCTGACGACTGCTTGAGCGACTGAAAGAGGCGAAGCATCGGGCTCCCGGCCGCCTCTTGCCGCCCTCCTGCCCGGAGCCAGGCGGAAGCATTGCCGGACCCGGCCTGCGACCCCACGCCACACGGACCCGGTGCCCGTCAGAGGGCGAAGCCGCCATCCACCAGATGGATCTGCCCAGTCGTATAGCCGGCTTCATCGGAGGCGAGGTACACAGCAAGGGCCGCAACTTCCTCCGGCGTGCCGAGCCTGCCCATGGGCTGGCGATCGATGAAGGCCTGACGTACGTCCTCAGGGCTCTGCCCCGTCTTTTCCGCGAGGGCCCGGATGCGCTCGTCGAGGGAAGGAGACTCAATCGTTCCTGGACAGATCGCGTTCGCGCGAATTCCCTGGCGGATGAAGTCCGCCGCAACGGCCTTGGTGAGGCCGATCACTGCGGCCTTGGTCGCCCCATAGACGTAACGGTTCGAGATGCCTCGCACCGAGGAAACTCCCGAGGCAATGTTGACGATGGAGCCCCCTCCCTTCCCGAGCATCCCCGGCAGGGCGGCCCGGATCGTCCGGTGCATGGACTTCACGTTGAGGTCGAAGGAGAAGTCCCACTCCCGTTCGGAACAGTCGAGGACCGTGCCGTGATGCACGAAGCCCGCCGCATTGACGAGGATGTCGAGGGGGCCCGCCTCCCGCACCACCTCCTCCACGGCGGCCGTGGACAGGACATCGAGCCGACGACGCTCCATGCCGTCGAGACCGGCCAGCTTCTCGGGATCGAGATCCGTGGCCCAGACCTTGGCTCCCTCCCGCAGGAAGGCCCGAGCGATGGCGCGACCGATGCCCTGTCCGGCCGCCGTCACCAGTGCGGTTTTCCCGGCAAGTCGGCCCGCCATGCCCTTCGACCTCGTCTCGGCTAGTGATTGTCCCGCGGGGTGTACTTCTGCGCGACGCGCTGGAACTTCACGGCCGGCCTGAGGGTCATGCCCTCCGAGAGCTGATCCACCATCGCCCGCTGGATCTCCTGCCAGGGCGTCTGGCTTTCCGGATAGGGATAGCCGCCCTGCTCGCGCAGTTCCGCACGGCGGCGCTGCAGCTCCTCGTCCGGGATCAGGATGTCGGCGCGGCGCTTGTTCAGGTCGATGCGGATGCGGTCGCCCGTGCGCAGGAGTGCGAGACCGCCGCCGACGGCCGCCTCCGGCGAGGCATTGAGGATCGACGGGGTGCCGGAGGTGCCGGACTGGCGCCCGTCGCCGATGCAGGGCAGCGAGAGCACGCCCTTCTTGATCAGCGCTCCGGGCGGCTGCATGTTCACCACCTCGGCCGCGCCGGGATAGCCCACCGGGCCCGCGCCGCGCATGATCAGGATCGTGTGCTCGTCGATGCCGAGGGACGGATCGTCGATGCGGTGGTGATAGTCCTCCGGCCCGTCGAAGACCACCACCGGCCCCTCGAAGGCGTTCGGATCCTCCGGATTGCTGAGGTAACGCTCCCGGAATTCGTCGCCGATCACGCTGGTCTTCATGATCGCGGAATCGAACAGGTTCCCCTTCAGGTTCAGGAAGCCCGCGTTCTCCTTCAGCGGGTTGTCGTAGCTGCGGATCACGTCCCGGTCCCAGCTGAACTTGCCGCGGCAGTTCTCGCCGATGGTGCGGCCGGTGCAGGTCAGGGCGTTCTCGTGGATCCTTCCGGCGCCGATGAGTTCCGCCATCACCGCCGGCAGGCCGCCCGCGCGGAAATACTCCTCGCCGAGATACGCGCCGGCCGGCTGCACGTTCACGAGCAGCGGAATCTCGAAGCCGACACGCTCCCAGTCGTCGCAGTCGAGCGGAACGCCGATATGCTTCGCAAGAGCGTTGAGATGAATCGGCGCATTGGTGGATCCGCCGATGGCGGCATTCGCGACGATGGCGTTCTCGAACGCCTCGCGGGTGAGGATGTCGGAAGGCTTCAGATCCTCCCAGACCATCTCGACGATGCGCTTGCCGGTCTCGTAGGCCATCTGCCCGCGCTCGCGATAGGGAGCCGGAATGGCGGCGGAGCCGGGAAGCGCCATGCCGAGCGCTTCCGCGAGGGCGTTCATGGTCGAGGCCGTGCCCATGGTGTTGCAGTGGCCGACCGAGGGAGCGGACGAGCCCACGATGTCCATGAACTGCTGGTAGTCGATATCGCCCGCCGCGTGACGCTCGCGGGCCTTCCACACGACGGTGCCCGAGCCGGTCCGCTCTCCGTGGAACCACCCGTTGAGCATCGGCCCGACATTGAGGGCGATGGCGGGAATGTTCACCGTCGCTGCCGCCATCAGGCAGGCCGGTGTCGTCTTGTCGCAGCCGGTGAGCAGGACGACGCCGTCGAGGGGATAGCCGAACAGGACCTCCACCAGGGAGAGATAAGCCAGGTTGCGGTCGAGGCAGGCCGTGGGGCGCTTGCCGGTCTCCTGGATGGGGTGGCACGGGAATTCCAGCGCCACGCCTCCGGCTTCGATGATTCCGTCCCGCACGCGCTTGGCGAGTTCGAGGTGGTGCCGGTTGCAGGGGGACAGGTCGGACCCGGTCTGGGCGATGCCGATGATCGGGCGCTTGCCCTGCAGCTCCTGCCGCGTCAGGCCGTAGTTGAGGTACCGCTCCAGGTAGAGCGCCGTCATGCCGGGATTGTCGGGATTATCGAACCACAACCGCGAGCGAAGCTGATCGGAGGTCCGTCGTCTCGATTTCTCGGTCATCGGCCGGTCCTTTCCGCTGTCCTCCGGATGGAGGATTTGATCCGCAGCCACGCGGGAAATCAACTGCCTGCGCTGCGCGTCTCCCTGCGCTCTCCGCATGCCGGCCTGTCAGCGCCGCCCGCGACGCTCGTCCACAAGCGATAACGGGCAGGCAGACTGTCAAGGCTTGGCCGCGTCGGCACATTGAAACATGCTTTCGATGCGCGCAGCCCCTGCGGAACCCGAGACAACCCATGTCGTACAGAACCGGACTGATCGCACTCGCCTCGCTTGTCGGCACCCATGCCGTGGCCCAGGAGTGCCCGAACGGCCAGACCGCCAAGGTGGGCTACGTGCTCGAACGCCAAGGCTCCCGCGCCGAGATCAGGCCGTCGGCCGAGAATTTCGTGCACGCGCTGAATACCTACCCGGACGGGACGAAGCAGGACGTGATCTACTATCGGGGTTTTTTCGAGGTCAGCCGCCGCGACAACGTCGCACATCGCTTCAGGGTGCCCCTGTCGGACCTGCGATCCATCTTTCCCCTCGATGCGAAGGCTCGGCGCGCGGTCACATACGTACCGGCAGAGCCGACCAAGGTCGGCACTCCGGTGTCCCTGGAGATCACGGTGACGGGGCAGGAGACCCTGCGGCTCGGATCCTGCTCCTACACGGTCACGATCGTCCGCAATCGTCTCGTGAACGGAGAGGGACGGACGCTCTCGGAACATACGGACCTCTACTCCCCCGAACTCGGCTTCGTTCTGGGCAAGCGCTACGAGGAGCGGGGCGGCCGCCTGACGACGGTGGTCTACCAGAACATACGCCCCCTCGCGCGCGCCGCGCCTTTGTGAAGGCTGCCGTTTCGACCCGGCAATGCCGCCCCGACAGGCAGAGGCTTCTCCGACGGGCTGCGGTCGATGCCTTCATCGCGCCGCGCCGATCGTCTCCTCGATCTGAGCCTTCAGCTTCGGATCGAGATCGAGCGCCTCCGCGAGCCGCCGCAGGAATTCCTGCTCCTGCAGCGTATCGGGATCGATGGCGAGAAGAGCGGCGGCATAGACCTGAGCCGCCAGTTCCGGATCCTCGACCCCGTCCGCAAGCTCGTCGACGGTGAGGGGAGATTCCATCTCCCGGTCAAGCCAGCGGGTCGTCTCCGGATCGATGCCTGCTTCCGTCAGACCGCGCAGGATGCGGCTGCGCTCGTCCTCATCGATGCGCCCGTCCGCCGCGGCAGCCGCGACCATGGTGCGCAGGAAGCGCATGGCGTCGTCCTCGGTCTGAGAGACGGGGTGGAAACGGGACGCTTCCGGCGGCTCGACGAAATCCCGACCGTCGACGCCGGTGGCCGATGCAGTTCGCCCATCCTCGGCCGGGGGCTGCGCGCCCGCCTTCTGCCTCTGATAGGCCCTGTAGGCGAGGCCGCCGATCACGGCGAGACCTCCGAACGTCGCGATGCGGCTGGAGATGCCGCCCTTCTTGCGCTTGCCGAACATGAGACCGGCAAGACCGAGCAGGGCCCCCTGCGTCAGGGCCGGATGGCGCGTTGCGAGATCCCGTGCCTTGTCCAGCAGCGGCCCCAGGGCTGCCGCGCCCGGCCGGGACGAACCCGGCTCCGGCGGGCTCGCCGCCGCCGAACCCGAAGCCCCATGGCCCGGAGGCGACGCCTGCCCCCGGTCCGGCCGTGCCAGGGCACCCACCACGGCGTCCAGGAGCTTGCGGTAATCGACCATGCGGGCCTCCTCGTCGTTGCGTCCATGATAGGACACAACGGAAGCAGGCGGCGAATGGTTCAGGTTGGGCGGCGCAAGGCGGCCGCGGCGGCCGCCAGCTCCCCGATCCGGTCGAAATCGCCTTTCCGCAGGAGTTCAGCCGGAGCCACCCAGGTGCCGCCGACGCAGGGAACGTTGGCCAGGGAAAGATAAGCGGGAGCGCTTGCCTGGTCGATTCCGCCGGTGGGACAGAAGGAAAGCGCAGGAAGCGGCCCCTGCACGGATCTGAGCCATGCCGCCCCGCCTGAGGCGGAAGCCGGAAAGAACTTGAGGATTTCGAACCCGGCCTCCGCCAGGGCCATCGCCTCCGTCACGGTCGCGCAGCCGGGCATGACGGGAATGGGCGCAGCGCTGAGGCGCTCGGCCAGTTTCGGCGGCGTGCCCGGCGTCACGATGAATTTCGCGCCGGCGTCGGCGACCTCCGCGATCTGGCTCTCCGTCAGGACGGTCCCTGCCGCGACGATCGCCTCAGGCACTGCCTTGGCAATGGCGGCGATGGCGTCCAGCGCCGCCGGCGTGCGCAGGGTGACCTCCACGACCGCGAGGCCGGCGCGAACCAGCGTATGCGCCAGATCGATGCTCGTCCGCGCATCCTCGATCGTCACCACGGGAATCACGGGCGCCATTCGCACGTACTTCCGGAGCGTCTCTGTCCTGGCCTTCATGCGAGCATCCTGTCGGGAACGAAGAGGCGGGCCCGGCCCCGTGCCGCCTGCCTCAGGCGGGCACGGGCGGCCGGAGCGTCCGCGCCCGCATCAGCTGCGTGATCAGAACGGGCGCCGCGAGCGCCAGGCCGATCAGGGTCATCGTCATCTGGGGAGCGATGATCGGAAGGGCGGCGAGGCCGGCGAGCCAGCGCTCCCAGGCGCGCATGGGCGCCAGGGCATAGCCCGTGAAAGCGGCCGAGAGCAGCACGATGCCGAACATGCACCCGCCGACGACGAAGAAGAAGCTCGGCCAGGTGAATTCGGGCGTCACGATCAGCATGGCCGGCCCATAGACGAAGACGAAGGGCACCAGCGCCTTGCCGAGTCCGAGACGGAAGGCCGTATTGCCCGTCTTGAACGGATCGGCTCCCGCCATGCTCGCGCCCGCATAGGCGGCGAGCGCCACCGGCGGCGTAATGTCCGCGAGGACGCCGTAGTAGAACACGAAGAAGTGGGCGACGATGGGCGCGACGCCGAGCAGGCCGAGGGCCGGCGCGGCGACGGTCACCATGATGATGTAGTTGGCGGTCGTCGGCACGCCGCAGCCGAGCAGGATGCAGACGAAGGCTGTCATCAGCAGCGTGAAGAACAGGGTCAGGCCCTTCAGGTCGAAGAGGGCGGCCGGCAGATATTCGCCGAGCCCCTGGGCGATCTGCGCCGCGAGCGACGTCACGATGAACGAGATCTTGAAGCCGACGCCCGTCAGCGTGACGACGCCGACGATGATGCCCACCGTCGCCGCCGCGGCGCCGACGCCGATGGCATATTTCGCGCCGACGACGAATGCGTCCACGAGGTCGATGATCTTCGCCTTGCCGAGCTCGCTCTGCAGCCAGGTCCAGGCCATGAGGCCGAGGACCACGGCGAAGACGGGGATCACGAAGGCGAGTTCGGTGAGAACGCCGAGCGCGATGGCTCCGGAGATCGCCGCCAGGAAGCCGAGGGTCAGCGCGGGAATGCGCACGGTGCCGATCAGCACGCATGCCGTGATGCCCCAGAAGGCGGCGAGATATGGCGTGAAGCCCGAGAACAGGACGATGAGCAGGACCGCGAGCGGCATGACCGACTGCCAGCCCTCGCGCAGCACCTGGATCGGGTTCGGCAGCTCCTCCGCGGACATGCCGCGCATTCCCGACCGGCGGGCCTCGAAATGGACCTGCATGAACACGCCGAAGAAATGCATCAGGGCGGGCACGATGGCGGCAAGAATCACCGTCTGGTAGGAGACGTTCAGGAACTCGACCATCAGGAAGGCCGCGGCCCCCATGATGGGCGGGGTGATCTGGCCGCCCGTCGACGCGGTGGACTCGACCGCCGCCGCGAAATGGCGGGGATAGCCGAGGCGGATCATGGCCGGGATGGTCAGCGAGCCGACCGTGACCGTGTTGGCGATGGAGGAGCCCGAGATCATGCCGAACAGGGCCGAGCCGAAGATCGAGACCTTCGCCGGGCCGCCCGCATAGCGGCCGGCAAGGCAGGAGGCGAGATCGATGAAGAGCTTGCCGAGCCCGACCCGCGTCGCGAGGACGCCGAACAGCACGTAGTGGAACACGTAGGTCGCCACCACGCCCAGGGCGATGCCGTAGATGCCCTGGCTCGTCAGATAGAGGTGGTTGACGATGTTGGACCACGACGCGCCGGGATGCTGGAAGATGCCGGGCATCGCAGGGCCGAAATAGGCATAGAGCATCAGCAGGATGGCGATGAGCGGCAGCGGCCAGCCGACCGACCGGCGCACGGCCTCGAGAAGAACGACGATCAGGGCCGTTCCCATCGCCACGTCGAGGGGGGTGGGATTGCCGATACGGAAGGCGAGCTCGTTGAAGATCCAGGGCACGTAGAGGCTGGCGACCACGGCCGTCGCGGCCAGCGCCCAGTCGAGCAGGGAGATTCCGCCCGGCCGCCACCACTCGGAGGGCGCGAGCCGGTCCTGATCGGCCTTGCGGGCGGCGAAGACGAGGAAGATCAGCCCCAGGACGAAGGCCATGTGGATGCCGCGATGGGTCGTCTCGCGCAGCAATCCGAAGCCGGCCGTGTAGTAGTGGAACATGGAGAGCGCGAAGAGCAGGCCCGCCACGATCCAGGCCGTACCCGGGCGGAGCGGGCGGAAGCGCATTTCCGGATCGAACTTCTCTTCCAGGCTGCGGTCTTCCACGATCACGGAGACGTCTGCATGCGACATGGTCTTGGAGGCTCTCTTCATGCTCTCGAATACGAAACGCCTCTCACGGCTCCGGCCGTGAGAGGCATGGTCCTTTCAGGCCGGCTCAGCTCTTCAGAAGGCCGGCTTCCTTGTAGAACTTCGCGGCGCCCGGATGAACCGGGATGCCGGCTCCGGCGAGCGCCGTCTCCTTGCGGATGAACTTGCCCTTGGCGTGGCCTGCGTCGAGGGCGGCGCGCGTCTTGTCGCTCCAGAGGTTCTTCGTCACCTCGTAGACCACGTTGTCCGGGACCTTGGCGGAGGTGATCCACTGCGCGCCGACCGCAAGGGTCTTCACGGCGCCGACGTTCTTGTAGGTGTTCGCCGGGATCTCGTCGGTCGAGAAGAAGCTGTACTGCTTGATGAGCGCGTCCGCCTCGGGGCCGGAGAGAGGCACGATGTCGATGCCGCCGCCGGTGGCCGCGAGCTCGGTGATCGCGCTCGTCGGATAGCCGCCCACGAAGAAGAAGGCGTCCATGCCTCCGTCGCGCATCTTCTCGGCCGCCTGGTTCGGCTTCAGGAAGTCCGCCTTGAGGTCGCTCTCCTTGATGCCCCATGCGTTCAGAATGATGCGGGCGTCCACGAGCGTCCCGGAGCCCGGCTCGTCCAGGGAGACGCGCTTGCCCTTGAGATCCGCCACCGACTTGATGTTGGCCGATTTCGCCGCGACGAGGTGGATGCTCTCAGGGTAGAGGTTGGCGAGAAGCCGCAGGTCCTCCAGCTTGCCCTTGCCTTCGAACAGGCCTGTGCCCGTATAGGCCCAATAGGCGACGTCGGCCTGGCTGAAGCCGGATTCGAGCGCACCGGAAGCAATGGCGTTGATGTTGGCGACGGACCCGTTGGAGGCCTGCGCCGTCAGGACGAGCTGCGGCGGATTGGAGATCGCGTTGGCGAGCAATCCTCCGACGGGATAGTACGTCCCCGCCGTGCCGCCGGTTCCGATCCGGAAGAAGGCCGGAGCCTGCGCGAAGGCACTGCGGCTCAGAAGAGCGCCGGCACCGAAACCGAGGCCGAGCTTGGCCAGATGGCGGCGGGTCATTGTCGTGGACATTCTGGTCTCCCCAATCAGCAGAAGAGCCGCTTCTCGGCGGCTTCGGGAACACTCTAGAGCATTTTCAGGAGAAGTGGGAACCGGTTCTCCGTCCGAAAATGCGGCAACCCAAGAGCTTCTGAGCGGAGTGCGATTCCATGGGAACGCAAACCGCCCTAGGCAAAACAACGTAAGACGCCTCCGAAACTGGTGCTTCTGTCTTGGGATAGACGCCCCAGGGCCCTCAAGTCCGCACTTCTGTTCTCCACATCGTCTTCAAGGGCAGCGCCGGCGGCCGGCAAGACTGCGCGTGATCCTGATGCCAGGCTCCTTGCCATGTCCGCCGTTCGCGTCCCGTCCTCATCTGCGTCGCTCCGTCGTTTCGCTGCGCAAGCACAAGCGTCTGGGCTTCCGCCGCCTCGTAACCTGTGGGCGCGATCGGTTTCCGCCGTCCGCGCGGAACCGGCCCGCACCGGCGCGGCATCATGTGGCGCGTGGGGGTCGCGTCGCCGTCTTCGCCGTACGGGCTGTCCGTCGTTTATTATTGGGCTTGTCGTGTTTGCTTGATCGGGATCCTGGGATTGAGATGGGTTCGGACGATGTTTACCTGGCGTCGCGGGCGCTGGTGGAGGACGGGGTTGCGGGGGTTCAGCCCCATGCGCGCAAGCGGCGTCTGGTCCTGAGCGCGCTGGCGCGGCTGGGGGAGCGGGTGCGGGCGCGGGCGGCGGCGCTGCG